>NZ_JBWKIF010000029.1:8185-107684 GCF_056432865.1 Streptomyces sp. NPDC044921 | reverse complement strand
TATAACACTCTTACCCCCCCCGACGCTCTCCCGATCACCTCGGCGTGCGCCCCCCCGACGCCAGGGCGCCGCGGGACCGCTGTGTCGTGGTGGGTGTCGACACCGACGACGACACCTGTCACCAGGTTCTGGACCTGGCGTACCGGGAAGCCGACCTGCGGGGTGCTCGCCTGGAGGTGGTGCACAGCACCCGCACCGCCGCGGCGACTCCCACCGGAGTGGTGACGACCGTTCCGCTGGACGCCCCACTCGCCCACAGCGGTCCACGGGCCACGCTCCTCGCGGCGCTGGAGAGCCGGCGTAGGCGTTTCCCTCATGTGAACGCTCAGGTGAGGGTCGAGCACGGGTCACCGGCACCACTGCTCGTGGAAGTGTCGAGGTCTGCTTGCCTTCTGGTCGTGGGCTCACGCCGACGGACCGGGCTGCGCCGCTTCCTGCTGGGATCCGTCAGCGCCAAGGTGCTCCACACCGCCGACTGCCCGGTCGCCGTTCTGCCGGTCGGGCCGGGGGAGTGATGATCGCCTGGCGGTCGGAGGGGCCCGGGAAGGGGCGGCACCCGGCGTGGCAGGGGATGGCTGCGAGTCGCTGGGGGGCCCGGTGCTCCTCAAGGGCCCGGTCATGCCGGCGAAGCGCGGGCAGTGAGGATCCGGAGCACACCACCGATCACAGCGAGGATGAGGCCAATGGTCCACATCCCTCACGGTGAGCGTACGGCCGTTCCAGCCGGTTGAGAACGAGCGCTATTCGGACCGGTCAGCGCGGAACCGGTCGAGGCGAGTGATGACCGGCCCCGCCGTGACTCCGTGCAGGACCACCGAGAGCAGCACCGTGAAGACGACCACCGCCCAGAGCTCCCGTTCCGGCACGCCGAACCCGTGCTGGCCCAAGCCGTAGGCGAGGTAGTACAGGGAACCGATCCCCCGAACACCGTAGGCCGCGACCACCCAGCGCTCCCGGTGTCCCAGCGGGGTCCGCACGAGTCCGGCCCATCCTGACAACGGCCGGACCACCAACAGCACCGCCGCCGCGGCCACGGCGCCCTGCCACGTCAGGGAGGACAGGCCGCCCAGTGCGATGAAGGCACCCAGCAGGAAGAGCACCGCGGCGGTGAGCAGGCGTTCCACCTGCTCCGTGAAGTCGTGCAGAACGTTGTGGTAGCCATGGGCCCGCTCGGCGGCCCGGATAGCGCACGCGGTGACGAAAACCGCCAGAAAGCCGTATCCGCCCGCCACCTCCGTCAGCCCGTAGGAAAGGAAAGTCGCGCCCAGGGCCACGAAACCCTCCCGGTGCTTGGACAGTCGGAGCGACCTCGACCGCGCCCGGAAGAACATCCAGCCGAGCAACCGGCCCACCAGGAGCCCTCCCGCCACTCCTACAGCGCACTTGTAGGCCACGTCCTGCACGGCCCACGAACCGACCCACCCCGCGGACCAGCCCGTGCCCGCGACCGCCGCCAGACCCACGGCGGCGTACGTCAGGGGAAAAGCCAAGCCGTCATTCAGTCCCGCCTCGCTCGTCAGAGCGAACCGCACCTCGTCCTCGTCGTGCTCGTCGTCCGTGGGTTCCCCCACCCGCACTTCGGCGGCGAGCACCGGGTCGGTCGGTGAGAGAACCGCCCCGAGCAGGAGTGCCGCGGCCGGCGGCCAGTCCAGCAGCCACCAGGCGAGGACTGCGGTGGCAAGGAACGTCAAGGGCATGGTGACCCCAAGCAGACGCCAGGTCACGCGCCACCGCCGCCACCCGACAGGGCGATTGAGCGCCAGCCCCGCACCCATCAACGAGATGATGACGACGACCTCGGTGACGTGCTCGGTCACCATCCGGTCGTGCACCGGATCGATGACGGGGAGCGGGAGGGGAAGGAGATACACGCCGATGCCGCACAGCAGGAAGACCAGCGGCAGTGACATCGGGCGTCCGGCCAGAACCCGGGGCAGTACCGACACGAGCAACGCCCCCGCTCCGAGTGATGCGAAGACGGCATCTGCGTTCGTCACTTCCAAGGCCGCCCTTCTGAACACTCGCTGTGTCGCCCAGCGGCAACCAGCCGCTGGGACCCACTGGTACCCCACGGTGCCTGTGTCATGGTCAGCAACGAGCGCCCCATCGATCTGTTGCGTTCGGAGGCCAACCGGCTGAGGGCGGGCTACGCTCCACGGTGCCGCAGCAGCAGCATCGCTGCGTCATCCTGAAGCGGGCCGCTGACATGCTGCACGAGGTCCTGCCGCAACACCTCCAGCGCTGCTTCCGGATCGTCCCCCTTCAGTAGCTGAGCGCGCTCCGCGAGCGGATAGAAACGTCCCTCGGCGTCGCGGGCCTCCGTGACCCCGTCCGTGTACAGGAGGAGCCGGTCACCGGGGAGGAAGTCGGTGCGAAACGGCTGCGGCGACTGCGTGTCGTGAGCGCCCAGACCGAGAGGGAGCGCGTAGGCGGAGGGCTCGGGCCAGTGGAGCGTGCCGTCGGCGCGGATCAACAGCGGTGCCGGATGACCGAAGTTGAGGAAGGTGACCTCCTGGGGGCCCACCTCGGCGAGGACCGCGGTGACGAACTTCTCGTCGCCCAACTGCCGGTCGACGGCCCTCTCCAGTCTGCATCCCACACCGGCGAGGTCGGCCTCCTCCGGTGCCGCTTCCCGGAAGGCGCCCAGGACCACGGCCGCGGTCTCCACGGCGTCCAGGCCCTTGCCCTGCACGTCCCCCACGATCACCCGCACGCCATGCTGCGAGGTGACCACTTCGTACAAGTCGCCTCCGATGCGGGCTTCCGCGACCGCGGACATGTAGCAGACGGCTGCCCGCACGCGCCCTGCCAGGCGGGGAACCGGCTTGAGAAGCACCTGTTGAGCGGCCTCGGCGATGGAACGCACATTGGCCAGCTCGGTCTCCCGCCGCTCTCGCATGGATACGGCCAGCAGGCTGGCGGCGGTCACACCGAGAACCGAGACGATGCTCGTCACGCCGCGTGATCCGTCGAGCAAGCCGTTGTACCAGCCGAGAACGAGGCACAGAGCCAGCGCGATCCCGCCGACACAAGCCGTACGGCGCCAACTGCCCACAAGCGGAGCGAAGGCGGGCCCCAGCGACACCAGCGGAAGAAAGACAACCGCCGGTCCGACCACGAGGTCGGCGACCGTCACGGCGGCCATCATCGTGAAAGGCAGCGCAGACAGCACCCTATGACGGTGATTGTCCGGCCTCATGGACTCTTCCCTCCTTCACCCGCCCGGCATCCTTTCCCCGGCGCCACCGGCGACTTGCGGAAACGGTCCAAGATCCATGGTGGCGTAGGGGACCTGCGGTGGTCCATGGGAGGGGAGCGTATCCGGTGGCTGAGGGCTGGTGATCGTCCTCCTTCACTGGGAGTCGGCTCTGCCACCGCTTTGCGCGTTCATGCGCTTCCACTCCTTTGCCCAACATGCCATGCGGTGCCGCTCCAACCCCAGGCGTACGCCTCCGGCGGCGGCGAGGGCGGCTCCGCCTGCCCCCGCCGCCGCCAGCACGGCCCCTGCGATCGCGTGCCAACGGGCCTGGTCCATGTTCAGCGGTTCGGCCACGACCTTGTTGCCTCGGTCCACCCATACGGTCACGGTCTGTCCGGCCGGGGTGCCCGAGGGCACCCTGGCCTCATCGGTGTGGGTGGAACCGTCGGGCGTCGTCCAGCGCACGGGCGTCCACACGCGGTAGCCACTCGCTTTTCCCTGGGACGGCCGATCACGCGCTTCCTCCACCAGCACGGCCCGGACCTGGCTCCGCTCCGCCCGCTGCCGCTCGGCGGACCGTTCTATGGCATCCGCCACGGCGAGGCCCGCGAGCAGACCGCCGACCAGTGCGATCACCCAGGAAACCAGGACGACCCATCCTTCTATGACGTCGCTGGGCCGCCGCAGCGGATTCGCTCGCCACCGCCACAGCCAGACCTGCCCTCGCTTCGCCCCGGCCACCTGCCGACGCTCCTCGCCTCACGAGCCGCGCAGCGACAAGCGCCCGGCGAGCCGGGAGATGTCGCGCCCCGTGATGATGCCGGCCAATCGATCTCCCTCGGTGACGATGACGGGCAGCCCGCGATTCGCGGCGGACATCTCGTAGACCTCCTGCAGCGGTGCGTCACTGGAGCAAGTCGTGCACCGCGTCCACGGCGTGGCGACGTCGCGCACGCGCAAGGTGTCCCGCTGGGCGGCGGGCACCCCGGCAAGCCGCGCGACGTGCAGCAGACCGCTGGGGCGCCCTTGGAAGTCGATGAGGACCACGGTCGAGTGGCGGGTTCCGACGGCGATGTCGTCGATGAAGCGCTGTACGGTCAGCCAGTCCTGGCACGTCTCGACCGGGCTCGACATGGCATCGGATGCCCGCAGCCCCCGCAGGGCCGGGGCGAACCTCGCACGCTGATGTTCCGCTGCCGCGGTGATCACGACGAACAGGCCGACGATCGTCAGCCACAATCCGCTCCAGGATCCACGCAGCACGATGATCCAGCCGAGCACGATCAGCAGCACACCGAGGACCTGACCGCCGCGCGCCGCGGTTCGTTCCGCGCGGTCGCGGTCCCCCGTACGCCACCAGGCCAGTGCCTGCACCACCCGCCCTCCGTCGAGGGGAGCAGCCGGCAGCAGATTGAACAGGGCCAGGAAGAGGTTCATCCAGCCGACCCACAGCAGAACCGCCGCGGGCACCGCCCAGCCCGCCATGCTCAGGCCCGCGCCTGCCCCGAGCGCGAGGACGCCGACGAGCAGGCTGGTCAGCGGACCGACGACGGCGACCCAGAAGGTCGAACCCGCTGTACGAGGTCGGCCCATGCGCGTCATGCCGCCCAGGGCCCAGAGCGTGATGCCTTCCACCGTGATGCCTCTGCCGCGGGCCGCGACAGCGTGAGCCACCTCGTGGGCCACCAGACTCGCGAGCAACAGCAGGGCCCCCGCCAGCGCGGCGAGGGTGTAGACGGTGTCCGACTGGTCGGGAACCGCTGCCGGCAGGGTCTGGCTTCCCAGGCTGAAGCCGAAGAGCACGAGCAGCAGGGGAACGGTCCAGTGCATGCGCAGCGGCACTCTGGCGAGTCGTCCCAGCCGCACCGACCTACTCATGGTCATTCCCGGGGGCGGAAGCCCGTGGGCCCGCGACGGCTCCTTCACCGCCGCAGGGCGCCGGGACACGGCTGGGCGGCCCGAGCTGACCGACACCCCGGGCCGTCGTGAGCGCTTCGCCCGCTGCGCAGGCGGTGGGTGCAGTCGGTGCAGTCGGTGCAGTCGGTATGGCGGCCGGCTGCCCGCTGTCGCCGGCTGCCGCGCCCCGTGGTTGCGGGCCGCTCGTCCTGCGACGACGAGGCCGGGAGCCGCGGCCCTGATGATGCACGGACGTGGCCGGGGCACGCCCATTGAGCGTGCCCTGCTCGCCTTGGCGCGAGGCCGATCCGTTGAGGATCGCCGTAAGGATCAGACCGGCCACCGCCACCACTGCGAACGCCAGGGCCGCCTTCCAGCGCCAGTCGAGGCGCAGGCCGTCCTCGCCGGTGCCCGTGTCGTCGCGCTCGTCCGTCCGCGCACCGGGATCCCGGCCGGTCCGCCGCTCAGGGAACCGGCGGGTCAGGGCGTCCATCTGCGCGACCAGCTCCGGGTCGTCCTGGGACAGGCGCTGCTCCAGTTCCGCGAGGATACGCCGGTCGTCCATCGAGGGATTCATGCCGATCACCGTTCCTTGTCGGTCAGCACGCGGATGGCGGTCACGCCGAGGACGGGTCCGTTCCGGCCGGGAATCCGGTGGCTCCGGTGCCGGCCGACCCGTGGGAGCGAGCGGGGGGCGTGACGGCTTCGCCGTCCCGCCCTGACTGCGACGAGGCGGTGGGCCTCCCGGCTCGTCCGCGCCGCGACACGCGGCGCTTCACCGGCAGCCCAGGTCCGAGGGTGATCCGTAGGAATCAAGGTGGCCTCCCTGACCGGCAACACGAGTGGCCCTTCGGCACAGCGCCTCTCCCTCGTGCGCAGCTTTCACCGGGGCGCTTCACTCACGGACTACCCGGGCGCATGACCTGGACGCCTTCCGTTCCTGCACAAAGTCGGCGGTCTCGACCCCTCACTCTTTTCCCGCGTCCGGCAAGATGGAAAGCATGCCGAGACAGAACCGCCCTGACCCGCATCCGCTCACACCCTGGGCGACGGATCCTGCACCGCGGGCCGCGGCTGATGACCGGAGCACGGTTCACCGCGAGCAGCTGAAGCGCTGCGCGGAGTCGCTGGCCGGCACCTGTCTGGAAGGGAGGCCGCTGCCCGCCGGGGATCTCGCACAGCTCCGGCGCCTCGCCACCGAAGCGGCCGGTCACGGAGCGGCTCTGCACGTCCTGGTGGGCGACTACGTCTCCGCGGCCGGCCGGGTGTGGACACGCTTGACGGGGCCCGAGCGAGGGCTGGCGCCGGCCGACCTGAAGGACGTGGGGGCCACACTGATCAGTGCGGTCGCCGAGGCGACGACAGCGCTGACCGAAGGCTATGAAACCGCCCACCGCGCGGCCATCCGAGGCGAGGAGGCCATGCGGCGTGAGTTCGTCGACGACCTTCTGGACGGCCGAACCGACCTGGGGCGCCTCGCCGAACGGGCCGAACGGTTCGGACTGCGACTGGTCGGACCGCACTGCGTGGCCGTCGCCCGTGCGCCCGAGCCCTTCGGTGCGGGCGACGACACCACCCGGTACATCGAAGAGGCCATGTCGGCGCGGTTCGGCGCACGGGATGTACTGATCACGACCAAAGACGGCTTGCTCGTATGCGTGGCACCCGGAACCGCACCGGACGTGGCCGACTTCTTCGCCGCAGCCGTGAGCAGGGCCGTGGATCGGCCGTGCCGCATCGCCACCAGCCGGTTGCGGCCCGGTCCCAGCGGCATCGTTCGCTGTTACCAGGAGGCCCGCAGCACCCTCGAACTCGCCGCCCACCTCGGCTTGACCACGCCGCGTGTCCATGCCTCGGATCTGCTGGTCTATCAAGTCCTCGGCAGAGACCGGGCGGCCATCACCGACCTGGTGGCCACGGTCCTCGGGGGCCTGGAGCAGGCACGCGGCGGACCGGGAACCCTCCTGGACACTCTGTCCGCCTTCTTCGCCAGCGGCAGTGTGAACACCACGACGGCGCGTCGGCTCAACGTCAGCGTACGTACCGTCACTTACCGGCTCACCCGGGTCCGCGAGCTCACCGGCCACGATCCCACGGACCCCGATCAGCGGTACATCCTGCAGACCGCGGTCCTGGGCGCCCGCCTCCTGGAATGGCCCGGCCGACCGCTGCAACCCTCTGAGTGACCACCGTTTCAGAGGGCACCAGGCCACGGGTGAAGCCACGGTGGCAACCACGCTTTGGCACCTGCGCCTTCATCTGCCCTCGACTGCCAGCACGCGCTCCGCGCTCTCGCCGGTCCCGCTCGCCGGCGACCGGGACCGGCGAGCGCGCGCCGTGGCCCGCACGCATTGCGACGAGACGGTTCGTCTTGTTATGGTGAGGTCATGGCTTTCCTCTTCTTCGTCTGAGTCCGGGCACGGCCGCTGCCGCCGTTTCTGACGCCCGCTGATGCTCCGACACCCAGGGAGAGCCCCATGCGCCATCCTGCCCGAACCCGCCCGCCCACCGCCGTCCCGGTCGGCGCGCAGCTGTCCGTCAAGTCCGTCACCAAGTCCTTCGGCACCCGGACCGTCCTGGACCAGGTCTCCTTCACCGTCCGGCCGGGTGAGAAGGTCGCCGTCATCGGTGAGAACGGCTCCGGCAAGTCCACCTTGCTGCGGCTGCTCGCCATGGCCGAGAGGCCGGACACGGGGGAGATCACCGTCCGCTTCCCCGGCGGCACCGGTCACCTCGCCCAGACCCTCGACCTCGATGCCGACCGCACCGTGCAGGACGCGGTCGACCTCGCCCTGACCGAACTGCGCGACATGGAGCGAAGGCTCCGTGCGGCGGAGGAGTCCCTCGCCGACGCGTCGGACGAGGAACTCGCCTCCTACGGCACACTGCTGATCGCGTACGAGGACCGCGGCGGATACGAGGCGGACGCCCGTGTCGATGCCGCCCTGCACGGACTCGGCCTCGCGCACGTCACCCGAGAGCGCCTGCTCGGCTCGCTGTCCGGCGGCGAACAGGCCCGCCTCGCACTCGCCTGCGTCCTGGCCGCCGCCCCCGAGTTGCTGCTCCTGGACGAACCGACGAACCACCTGGACACGACGGCCGTGCGCTGGCTGGAGGAACACCTGCGTGCGCACCGCGGCACCGTCGTCGCGGTCACCCACGACCGCGGCTTCCTGGAGCGCGTCGCCACCACAGTCCTCGAGGTCGACCGGGACGAGCGCACTGTGCGCCGGTATGGCGACGGCTGGGCCGGTTACCGCACGGCGAAGGCCACCGCCCGGCGCGCGGCGCAGCAGCGGTACGCCGACTGGGTCGAAGAGGTGACCCGCACAACACAGGTGCTGGAGCGTGCGGGACGGCGGCTGGCCACCACCGGCCGCGACCCGAAGCAGGGCTTCGGCAAGCACCGCCGCTCCAGCGAGGCGAAGCTCGGCGGGCAGGTGCGCGCCGCCCGGGAGCGCCTGAACCAGCTTTGGCGCCACCCCGTTGCGAAGCCGCCGGCACCGCTCAGGTTCACGAAGTCGCTGCCCTCGGTGGCCGGGGGCCACGACCAGGACACACTCGCCGAGCTTCAGGACGTGCGGGTCGGGCAGCGGCTGCATCTGCACGGGACTTTGGTCGTCGAGCCCGGGCAGCGCCTCCTCGTCACCGGCGAGAACGGTGCGGGCAAGACGACGCTGCTGCGCGTTCTGGCGGGCGACCTGGAGCCGGACGCCGGCATGGCACGCCGCCCGGCCCGCATCGGCTACCTGGCCCAGGAACTGCCCGCGCACGCCACGCGGTTGCCGCTGCTCGCCGCGTTCGCCGCCGACCGGCCGGGGCTGCCGGACGAGTACGCCGAACAGCTCCTGTCCTTGGGCCTGTTCCGCGAACAGGACCTGCACGTCCCGGTCGCCGCCCTCTCGGTGGGACAGCGGCGGCGGCTGCAGATCGCTACCCTGGTGACCCGGCCCGCGGACCTGCTCGTCCTCGACGAGCCAACCAACCACCTCGCGCTCGACCTGGTCGAGGACCTCCAGGCAGCGCTCGCCGCGTACCCGGGCGCGGTGGTCGCGGTCTCGCACGATCGTGACTTCCGCGCCCACTTCGAAGCCGAGCGACTGCATCTGCACGCCGGCCGCGGACGCTGCCCCGGCCCTGTCCGGCCCGGCCAACGCCGGCCGCCCCGTCCCGGCCCGCCCGCTCCGTCCGGAATGGCCCACATCCGCACATCCCACCGAAGCAGGGACCACATGACCACCTTCCTGACCCCACAACAGCGTTCCGACCGCACCTCCGCCGCAGTTGAGGCGGCCGTCCAGGCCGGGCGGGGGCTCGGGCTGACCGTCACCGAGCCCACGGTGCTCCACGACCTCTTCTCGGTCGTCGTCCACCTCGCCCCCTCACCGGTCGTGGCCCGGATCCCCACCGTCCTGCCCGACCCGTACGACCTGGCCACTCTCGCTCGCCGCCAGCGGGACGAGTTGGATGTCACGCAATGGCTGGCCGACCAGGGAATCCCCGTGATCGCCCCCAGCCCGCACGTGCCGCGCGAACCCGTGCAACGGGGCGGCTTCTCGATGACGTTCTGGCCGTTCGTCGAGGAGGCCAGGGACAAGGAACCCGACTACGTGGCGAACGCCGAGAAGGTCGCCGACCTGCACGCGGCACTGCGCACCTACCCGGGTCGGCTGGAGTTCCTGTCCACGGCCGACCCCCGGTTCATCGCGGAGAGCCTCGACCGGCTCGACCGGCATCCCGACCTGATCACAACGGCCCAGCTCGACCGTGCCCGCCGCGAGTGGCGACTCCTCGAACCCCTGGTCCGCTCACGCAGCGCCTTCGAGGCCCGCTTCCCCGGTGTGGAACTTCAGCCCCTCCACGGTGACTCTCCGCCCGCGAACATCTTCCACGCGGTGGAGGGTGACCTCTACGCCGACTTCGAACTGGTCACCCTGGGACCCGTCGAGTGGGACCTGGCCGCTCTCGGGCCCGAGCACGAAGCCGCCTACAACCGAGGCGCACGCCGCAACGGCATGAGGCCGCTCGACAAGGATGTCCTCGCCTTCGTCAACGCCCTGGGCGCACTGCGGGTCATCGCCGCCCTCACCCTGGCCCCGCAGCTCCCCGAACTGGTGGAGTACCTCAAGCCGGCGATCGATCACTGGCAGACGACGCCCTTCGCCGCAGGTATGAGCACCTGATGCCAATCGGCTGAGGAACCAAGCCGCCCTCGGCTCGCACCGCCTGGCGTCGAAGCCGGGCCGGGGGCGGCGAGATCCTCCGGCACAGATGCTGATCGCTCCTCGGGCCGGGACGGCAGCCGGCACGGGGGAGGAGGACGAAGACATTCCAGGCTTTGCTGGATTCAGGATTCGCTGTACTGTCGTCGGGTGCTCACCGTTGCCCCTGAGATCGAGGTGCTGGCCCGCTTCGGCCGCGCGCTCGCCGATCCGATCCGCTGCCGCATCCTGCTCGCCCTGCGCGAGACCCCGGCCTATCCGTCCGATCTCGCCGACGGGCTCGGGATCTCCCGCACCCGGCTGTCGAACCACCTGGCGTGCCTGCGGGACTGCGGCCTGGTCGTCACCGTCCCGGACGGCCGCCGTACCCGCTACGAACTCGCCGATGCGCGTCTCGGCCACGCCCTGGACGACCTGCGCACCGTCGTCGTCGCCGTCGAAAGCGGCCGCACCTGCCCGGACGCCGACGAGAAGGGCTGCTGCCGACCGTGACCGCCGAGACACCGATAGCCCTCGGGCCCTCCCCGGCCCGCCGCGACGCTCTCGCCCGGCGCATACGCCTGCTGGTCACGGCGACCATCACCTACAACGTGATCGAGGCGGTCGTCGCCCTCACCGCCGGCACCCTCGCCTCCTCCACGGCCCTGATCGGCTTCGGCCTGGACTCCGTCATCGAGGTCTCCTCCGCCGCCGCGGTCGCCTGGCAGTTCTCCGCTTCCGACCGCCTCGTCCGGGAGGCCCGCGAACAGCGCGCCCTGCGGATCATCGCCGTGTCGTTCTTCGCGCTCGCCGCGTACGTCACGGTCGACGCCGTCCGCGCCCTCACCGGAACCGGGGAAGCGGAGCGTTCGGTCCCCGGGATCGTCATCGCCGCCCTGTCGCTGGCGATCATGCCGTTCCTGTCCGCCGCCCAGCGCCGCGCGGGCCGCGAGCTCGGCTCCGCCAGCGCGGTTGCCGACTCCAAGCAGACCCTGCTCTGCACCTACTTGTCCGCCGTCCTCCTGGTCGGCTTGCTCCTCAACGCCACACTCGGCTGGTCCTGGGCCGACCCCATCGCAGCCTTCGTCATCGCCGCCATCGCCGTCAAGGAAGGCCGTGACGCCTGGCAGGGCAGGGGCTGCTGCGCCCCACCCTCGGCTTCCGCACCCGCGGCTTCCGCATCCACGGCCGACGCGGCCGCGGAGACGAACGCCCGCGGCTGCGGCCCGCGATGCGACTTCTGCTCCTGACAGCCGGCGATCTGACCAGGGACGTTCTCGACGCCCTGGCAGCCGCTCATGGCGTGGTCCGCAGAGGGGTCCTCGCCGGGCGGAGGCACGACGGCGTACGCCGAGACACCTGTGCGCGGGCGCAGCCCTCGCCCCGTGCGTGCTGGTGCCGGGGCGCGGCGCACGTACGCCGGCACCCGGCGGGTTGCCGGGCGGCGCGGGTCACGGCGCCGCGCTGACGTCCCCGATGGCGGTGTCCAGGATCGACAGGCCGAGGGCCAGCTCGTCCTCCGTCGCCGTGAGCGGGGGAGCGATGCGGAAGACGCCGCCCATGCGGGGAAGCTGGACGATGTTCATGTGCAGGCCGAGTTCGAGACAGCGGCGGGTGACCCGGGCACCGAGCTCGTCCGAACTCCGCTTGGTCTCGCGATCGACGACGAGTTCCAGGCCGACCAGCAGACCGCGGCCCCGGATGTCGCCGATGGCCTCGTGGCGGCCGGCCATCTCCTCCAGGCCGGCACGCAGGAAGGCACCGAGTCCGCGGGCTCGCTCGTCCAGGCGCTCCTCGGCCAGGACGTCGAGGACGGTGTTGCCCACCGCGGCCACCAGCGGATCGGAGACGTGCGTGGTGAAGAAGAGGAAACCCCGGTCGTACGCCTCCTGTTCGATCTCGGCGCTGGTGACGACGGCGGCCAGGGGCAGGCCCGCGCCGAGGGTCTTCGAGAGCGTCAGGATGTCCGGGACGACGCCGTCGCGCTCGAAGGCGTACCACGTACCGGTGCGGCACAGGCCGGTCTGGGCCTCGTCGAGGATCAGGAGCATGCCACGCTCGCGGCACTTCTCCTGCAGGGCGGCGAAGTAGCCCGGCGGCGGTTCGATGATGCCGCCGGAGCTGAGGATCGGCTCGACGAGGCACGCGGCGAGACTGCCGGTGGACTGGGCGTCGACGAGGTCGAAGGCGAAGTCCAGCTGGCGGCGCCAGTCGAGCTCTCCGTCGGGGGTGGTGAAGTCGGGGCGGTAGGCGTGGGGGACGGGGATGGCGAAGTTGCCCGGGGCGCAGGGCCCGTAACCCTCGCGGCCGGTGCTGTAGGTGGCCGACGCGGCGGCCTGGGTCATGCCGTGCCAGGACCGGGCGAACGAGACGACCTCGTGCTTGCCGGTCACGAGCTTGGCCATCCGGAGGGCGGCCTCGTTCGACTCGGCGCCGGTGGTGAGGAGCAGCACCTTCTCCAGCGGCGCGGGGAGCGTCCCGGCGAGACGACGGGCCAGGTCGACGACCGGGCGGCTGAGCATGCCGCTGTACAGGTGGTCGAGGGCGGCGACCTGCCGCTGGACGGTCTCCACGATCGCCGGGTGCGAGTGTCCGAGGATGGCGCTCATCTGTCCCGACGTGAAGTCGAGGATCTCACGGCCTTCCGCCGTGTACACGAAGCTTCCGGAGGCGCGCTCGATGACCTCTCGGGTGAAACCGCCGCCGTAGCGGACGAGATGCCGGTCCGCGTCGGCCCAGAACGTGGAAAACGTGGACCCGCGGTTCGTGAGGACGGTGGACGAGGGTGGCAGAGCAACCATGGACATGACGGTAGGGCGACGGCGAGTGTCGCGTCCATCACACATTTCCGGCTGTACTGTTCGGCAGAACCGCACAACAATCGAGGGATGCTGAATCCCTGGAGGCTGCGGTTGCTGGCCCAGCTGGAGGCGCTGGGCACGGTCCGGGCGGTGGCCCAGGCGGCCAACCTCAGCCCGTCCAGCGTGTCCCAGCAACTGGCCGTGCTGGAGACCGAGACCGGTACTCAGCTACTCGAACGTACCGGCCGCCGCGTGGCGTTGACCTCGGCCGGGCTGATCCTGGCCCGGCGCGCACGGGAGCTCCTCGACCACATGGACACCGTGGAGGCCGAGCTGCGGGGTTTCGGTGACGAGCCGTCGGGCCTGGTGCGGCTGGGGGCCTTCCAGAGCGCGGTGCACACGCTGGCCGTACCGGCGGTGAGCCGTTTGGCCCGCGCGTATCCGCACGTCGACGTGCAGCTGAAGGAGTTGGAGCCGCACGCGAGCGTGCCCGCCCTGCGGGCGGGCGACGCCGACCTCGTGATCACGACCACGGACTTCGGTGAGCTGCCGCTCGGCCCTGACCTCGACCTGCTGGCGGTGGCGACGGACCCGATCCTGCTGGTGCTGCCGCCCGACCACGCGATGGCCGGGCGGGGCCCGGCGGACCTGGCGGCCTTCGCCGACGAGCCATGGGCCTTCGACATCCCCCAGTCGTACATGGCCAACCTCGCGCTGCGGCTGTGCCGGCAGGCGCGGTTCGAGCCGTGGGTGGTGGGCCGGTTCAGCAACTACATGCTGACCCTCGAGCTGGTCGAGGCCGGGCGCGCGGTCGCGCTGCTGCCGGGGCTGGCTGTCGAGGCGGGCCGCTACCGCGTCGCCACCCGGGAGCTGGCCACCCCCGTGACCCGCACGATCACGGCGGTGATCCGTCGGGGCGCGCCACCTCGCGCGGCCGTGCACGTGGTGCTGAACGCGCTGCGGCCACCCGCGCCCGGGAACACCTGAGCCGGCGGATCGCAGCGCGGGCGTGCCCTGGCAGGCCGGGACGGGCAGGTCGACGGCGCTCGCGCCCCGCCCGCACCGCAGGGAGGGTGGCCTCGGCCGCCACCTGCGGCCGGTCTGCGGGCGGGCACGATGCCGGTCCGGGGACCGACATCGTGCCCTGGCGTGCCGTGGCGGGACCACCGTCCTGACTCCTCTCGCCGAGGCGAGGGACGTGGCCCCTGCAAGCATGCGCGGTGATCTCCTGGTCGGCCCTGGGCCGTCGCCACCACGGGACGGCGGCCTCACGGGGATCCACGACGAGACCCTCGGAGGTCAGGACGGTCGCCGCGGCGCTACCGGAACCCACGTCCTCAGCGTCGCCGTACGAGCGCCAGGACAGGCCCTGCCTGCCGCCGACCATGTCGCACTCCACGATGTGGAATCCGGTGTGACCCCGACCGCGCACCGCGTGCTGGACAGCGATGGCGTGGAGGTCATCGTGCACCGTGACGGCCAGTATCACGCCAGTCCGCAGTCGTCCGAGTGGCTCGCCTCACCGTACGAGCATCCGGTCTCCGAGGCCACACCGGCGAGGTTGCCGGCCACGATCTCGAGCCCGGTGGTCTGCCGGACCGCTTGCTCCCATGCCCTGAGCTGCTCGGGGGTCTTCAACCGCACCAGGCACCCCGCCGCCGGGCCAGACCCCACCGGCCTGGCACCGCCGGGCCGGCGTCGACGACACGGTCGCCTTCGAGACGAGACCTGTGCGGGAGGCCAGCAGTAAGCTCGCCGATCCCGCACCTCTCACGCGCGAGCTCTACGACATCGGTGAGGTCGTGTACCGGGAGATCAGTCAGCACCCCGGGTACCTCGCGCGTGCTGAAGCGGCGCATGGGGAGAGTTCGCCGTACCGAAGTGGTACGGCAAGGGCCATACGGCAAAAACCGCCGCCCTGGCCGCGCCCCTCTCGCTCTGGACGGACCTGCGCCCCGCCTTCGACGTCGTCCATACCGGTCTGCACCGTGAGGCGTTGAACACTTGGTGACACGGGTACTCGCGCCAGGAACATCCGATGGACCGAGCCGCTAGGGGAGCGTTGTGACGCAGGGAATCGAGAACGGGAAGGGCAACCGGTTCTGTAAGGCGTGTGGTGTGCCGGCCGAGGACGGCAGATTGTGCGACCGCTGCGGCACGGTTCTGGAATTCCCCGACGAGGGTGGGCTGATCGAGGACCAAGGTGCTGCGGTCCGGCGGGATTTCGAGGGGCGTGCCCGCCGCCCGGAGAGCTGAGTCGCCAGGGGCACGCGGTCAGCCGCGTGCCCCTTGATGTGCCGGAAATGGGGGGTGGGCGGGCGGTGCTGCCGGGGAGAATGGCCGTCATGAGGTATGAGGGTTCTTCCATCGACCCGGCCAGGCCGAGCATTGCCCGTGTCTACGACTATCTGCTGGGCGGCAAGGACAATTACGCCGTGGACCGTGAGGTCGGTGACGTGTTCAAGCGTGATCTGCCCGGTTCGGTGGCGATCGCCTTCGCCAATCGTGCGGCCCTGGTCCGGGCGGTCGCGCAGATCGCGAAGGGCACGGGCGTTCGGCAGTTCATCGACTTGGGCAGTGGCCTGCCGACGGCGGACAACGTGCACCAGGTCGCGCAGCGGCACGCTCCGGAATCCCGGGTCGTCTACGTCGATATCGACGACCAGGTGCTGGTGCACGGCCGCGCCCTGCTGGAGGACAATGACCGGACCCGTGTGGTCGCGGTCGATGTGCGCGATCCGGAGGGCATCCGCTCCCATCCCGCCACGCTCGAGGTCATCGACTTCTCCCGTCCCGTCGCGGTCATTTTCAGCGCGATCCTTCACCACGTCAACGATGACGAGGACCCGGCAGGCATCGTCCGCTACTGGCGCGATGAGGTGACGTCGGGGAGTTACTTCTTCCTCAGTCATTTCCGTTCGGGCGACAACCCGGAGACCCTGGAGGCCGAGAAGGTCCTGCAGCAGACGTTCGGCCGGGGCCGGTGGCGCACGGACGCGGAGATCGCCTCCCTGCTGGACGGCCTGGAGATCCTCGACCCCGGCATCGTCCCCGCGCCCCTGTGGCGTCCCGAGGGGGCCGACCACCCGTGGAACAGCGGCGCAGGACGCGAACTCACGGTGTGGGAACACCTCATCGTCGCCGGAATGGCCCGGAAACCGTAGCCTGCGTGGCGGGACGGCGAACGCCCTTCTGGTGGCGTGGCCAAGTGGGCGTGAAGAGCTGTGGCTTGCTGAGTGCCGAAGCACCCCGTGCACAGTCGGGACGCCCACGCGTGAACCTCACCTCCGCGCGGCGAAGACGGGACGCTTGATGCGGGTGCCGGTTCACCTGGTGCCGAGGAGGGCGAGGACAGCGACCGGCAGCAGCAGCATCCACTGCGGGAGTCGCAGCAGGGGGCGCGGCCAGTCGGCGGCCAGGGTGATGATGAGGAACAGTGCCGCGTACGCGAGGTACTGGGCGGCGATGAACAGTACGAGCGCCGTGCTGGGCGCGGCGACGAAGGCGAGGACCAGCAGGGCGATGGAGCTGAGCAGCAGGTCGGCGGTGACCATGTGCCACACGACGTGCAGCGTGCGCTTGGGCTCGGCGGCCACCGTGCTGCCCAGCAGCGGGCGGACGACCGACCGGCCGCCGGCGGTGGCGTGGATGAGGGTGGTCGCCGCCGCGATACCGCCCGCGGTGAGCAGCCAGCCGTTCACCGGGTCTCGATTCCCTTGGCGATCATCGCGGCGATGCCGCGGGCCAGGTCCGCAGCAGGGGGTTCGCCCATGATCCCCAGGTGGAAGAAGGCCGCCCCGGCCAGGGTGTCCAGCACGAGGTCGACCGACAGGTGCGCGCTCGTCTCACCGCGCTGCTCGGCCCGGTCGAACACCGCGACGAGCCGTTCCCTGGCCGGCTGCAGGAACCGGGAGCGGATGGTCGCGCGCAGTTCCGCTGTGGCGGCGAAGTCGGCGAGCAGGCCGGGCAGGGCCGCCGCGGCCGCCGGTGCGGAGAACTCCTCGACCAGCGACTGGACCAGTGCGGTGAGGTCGCCTTCCAGTGTTCCGGTGTCCGGCAGGTCCGCCCTCTCGGTGGTGGTGAAGACGGCCTCGTAGACCAGTTCCGGCTTGCCGGACCAGCGGCGGTAGATGGTGTCCTTGCCGACACCGGCTCGCGCGGCCACCGCGCCGATGGACGTCGCCGCGTAGCCGCTCTCCGTGACCAGTTCGACGGTCGCCTGAATGATCGCGGCGCCGGACCGCTCGTCTCGGGGGCGCCCTCGCCCGACAGGGGAAGAAGTCATGCCCCATCATAACCATACGGGTCGACCCGTATGGAATATCGCCTCGGATCGACACTGCGGCTCGTCCCCTCACCTCGATTCCGCGGCCCTTCGGCGCCGCACGAACCCTGGGCCCGGGAAAGCCGGTATGTTCCGCCTGGTGCAGCCTGACCAGTACAACTGGGTTCTGAGCAGTTGCCGGTACCAGCGGTTCAGCCGCTCCCGGTCGAGCAGCGGATGCCGCAGGCTGGGCGCCCCTCACGTCTCCAGACGGCTGAGCACCGCTGTCACGGAGACCGGAGCGGTCCTCCTCGTTCTACTGGCCGGACTGGTCGGTCTTCGGAAGCTCGACCGTGACGCGTCATCCTGGCGGGACGAGACTGTGAGCTACACCGTGGCCAAGCGTTCTCTCGGGGAGTTGTGGCTCCTGGTGCAGAACATCGACGCCGACCACGGCCTGTACTACTTCCTGGCCCATGTCGCCCTCGGGGTGTGGGACGACGGCGTCCTGACACTGCGAGTCCTGTCGGTGCTCGGCACGCTGACCGCCGTGCTGGGATATGCGGGGCTGCTGTCGCTGGGCGGATGGCTGCATGTGTCCGCTCTACTGGTCGTCCTCGCGCACGCGGTGACGCTTTGCCGCGGTCGCCGCCTGTACCTCCACGGGCGTAGCTGGTTGCTGGTGGTTGCCTTCATCGGCTGCGCCGTGGCGCCCCTGGCCGCGGTCAGCGCTGGTCAGGCGTCAGAGCAACTGGACTGGCTGGGTCGTCCGGGACTTCAGGACTGGCTCGGGTTCGTGATTCCTGCCGCCGTGGCAGCCGCCTGGGGGTATCGCTGCCCCGTCGAGACGCGGGCTCCGCCGGGGCAGTGACGCTTCCGGCGATCGGCCTGCCGCTCCTGATCGTCCCCGCCGGATTCCTGCTGACGGTGTCCCTCGTCCACCCCTGGTACGTCGACCGCTACGTCGTGTACGGCGTGTCTGGCCCGGCGCTCGTCATCGGTCAGGCCCTACGGCACTGGCAGCGGTTCCTGCGAGCGGAGACGGACCCGGCACGCAGGCGACGCAAGCGGTACGCCACAGCAGCCGTAGCCTTCGCTCTCTTCTCAGCCCTCGGCCCCTGGTACTGGCAGATACGCTCCCCTGCAAGTCGCACCGACACCGTGGGGAGCTTTTGGGGGCTCACCGTCACCGTCCCGGGAGACCCCGAACCGGTTCTCTTCCAGCCCGCACGCCGTCGTGCATGGGTACTTGCCCGGCCCGCGGTCTTCGGGCCGCTCGACGACATCGCGCTGCACCGGACACCGGCTGCCTCCGGCACGTTGTGCGAGCCCGGGCGCGACATCTCCAGCTGATCAAGTCGGCATCCGACTGGAGGCGTACCCAGGAAGGAGTCAGCAGGGGGATGACCTCGCGGCGGCAGCGGCGCGGCGAGCGTACGGACGGCGGGTGGCAGTCGTGCCCTGATCCGGCGTCGCGAGCCGCCGAACGGCGGGCTTCTGTCGCTTGACGTGGAGGTCGCCGGCACCCGGTCGGCGGCGGAGTCGCCGTGCGGACCTCGCTCGTGGTGCTGGCCGGCCCATTACCCAATCGGCGGCCACTCGAAGAAACTCAGTCCTCGAGGTCGAATTCAGGGACAAGGGTGACGTCCCTGCCTGTGCGTACGCGGTAAGAAATCTGGAGACCTTCGGGCCCGAGCGCGCGGATGGTGCCCCAGGGGATGGTCTGAGCGGTCTTGAGGCCCGTGAAGTTCGGGTTGTCCTCGATGAGGTCGAGGTTCACGCCGTTCTTTCGGCGGCTGAGCGTGAGGGTGTCGCGGGGCTGGCGGATCTCGACGGTGCATTGCTTCGCCACCGAGAGGTGAAGCTGCACGATGCCACTTCTGTCGATGGTGGCGATTCTGTCGCGGACGGCCATGCTGGCACCCAACCTCATGTGTGGCCTGTCGCCCGGGGGCGCGACAAGCTGCGTTCACGCAGTACCGTACGCGGCGATTCGCGTTATCGGCTCGCGGATCGCCGCGTACGAGAAAGGACCCGCCCACAGCCCGTTCGACCACCGATCCGCAGCGACCTTTCCCACCCGTGACTGGCCGCCGCAAGCGGCCCTTCGGCTGCGGGCTTCGAAGCGTCCCGCTCATGTCCCTACCGAAGTGCACCGAGCGGTACGAGGCAGGAGACGCCTGGCGTGCGGGCTGCTCCGTGCGCCCCGCGCTCGCGACGGTGGCCGCCTCATGCGGCTACGACGGCGGGACAAGGTGCCGGGCCGCACACGGCACATCGTGACGGACACCCTCGGTCCGCTCCTGGCCGCCGCGAGCATCGGGGACCGGGCCGCCGCGGCGGGCCCGCTGATGCGGCTGCGCCGTTTATACGGCATGACAGGATTCGTGGCGCTGCCCAGGCGCTGGGTGGCAGAACGCACGTTCGCCTGGCTGATGGACTCTCACCGTCCGGCCCGGGACCACGAGACCCTGCCTGGCACCAGCGAGGCGATGATCCGGTGGTCGATGGTCACGCGGATGAGCCAGCGTCTGGCACGGCCCCGGTCCGCCGCCGACACTGCACGCCCCCGACGCCTCCAGGATGAGCCAGCCGCGGTCCGCCAGGCGCCGGGCTTTCGCGACCGCAGTCCGTCGACTTCCGTCGGCATCGACCCAAGGTGGACCAGGATGCGGGCCCGTCACCGGTGGTGCGCCGTGCCCAGTTCGTCGGTGTACCGGCCGAGAGCCTCGTCGGCCGTGGGGACGGGGCCGAACAGTTGCTCCTGGCGGCGGGTGTCGGCGACGTAGCGGCCCGTGTCGAACCAGCTGAACATCGCGGCCATGTCCTTGACCAGGGGCATGAAGCGGCCGGCGGCCGCTCCTGCGGCGCGGGCGACGGCCGAAGGCACGGTCCACACCTTGATCTTCTTTCCGGCCCGGTTGCCCATCAGGTCGGCCATCTCACGCATGCTGACGGGACGGTCCCAGCCGATGTCGACGCGCTCACCGTTGTCGGCCTCGGCGTCGACGGCGGCCGCCAGGTATGCCGCGAGATCGGAGGTGTGGACGAAGGTGAGCGGGACGGTGGTCCTGCCGATCCACATCAGGCGGCCCTTGTCGATCGGGTCGCCCGCCATGGTCGCGATCTGGTCGAGGAATGCCCCCGGGCGCAGTGAGACGAACGGGACGCCGAGCTGTTCGAGCTTGTCCTCGGCGATCTTTTTGTGCCAGAAGTGCGGGACTTGGGGGGTCTGGTCGCTGGTGAGGATGCTGGTCAGGACGAACCGCCGGATGCCGGTGCGGTGGGCGGCCTCGGCGAGGTTGGCGTTGCCGACGGTGTCGATGTCGTGCGCGTTCTTGCCTCCGCGGGTGTAGCCGGCAGCGGTGGTGATGACGGCATCGGCACCGCTCATGGCGGCGACGAGCGAGTCGAGGTCGAGCATGTCACCGCGGACGATCTCGGCACCCCGCTTCTCGAGCCTGCTCGCGTCGGTGGTCGGCCGGACCAGGGCGCGGACGTTCTTACCGCGTCCCAGCAGTTCGTCGACGACCTTGCCGCCGAGGGAGCCGGTCGCGCCGACGACGAGGACGGGGTGGGTGGTGGTCATGGGGGTCTCACTTTCGGCAGGTCAGTGGTGGGGGGATTGGGTGGACGGGGTGGTGGTGGGCGCCGTCGGCACGGGGCGCTCGGGAGGGCCTTGAGGTGGCGGATCCGCAGCGTGGGTCAGCGCGCCGACCTGCGAAGGTCGGAGGTAGAAGGTGACCTGGGCGCGGGTGATACGTCCGTTCTCGGTGGACCGCAGTTGGCGTGGGGAAGTACTCGTCGGCTCAACCCGGCTTCTTCCGACGGGAAGCCTGGCTCCGTCCAGCACGGCCCTTCGCGAGCCGAGCGTGCTCCAGCACTGTCCCATGCGCGGAACGCCGGAAACGATCCGTACTCCAGGCCGGAACCGGGGTGCAAGCCGAGGAGAGTTACTGGGATTTCTCCTGCGGAAGAGCGCGGCTGCTGATCGCGTCGGCGATGGCGTAGGCGATGCGGACGAAGGATTCCGCCTGCTGTGCCGACAGGTTCCGCGCGGAGGTCTCCTCCAGGGCCCGCCACATGGCTGCGATGGGCTCGCGCATGGCACGGCCTTTGTCGGTGAGGTGGACGACCATGACGCGCCGGTCGTGTTCGGCCGGCTCGCGGACGAGCAGGCCGGCGTCCTGCATGCGGCGCAGGGACTTGGAGACCGTGGAGTGGTCCAAGCCGACGCTGTCGAGCAGTTCGGACTGGGTCTGGCCGTCCCGGTCGAGCAGTTGCATCAGCAGCAGTTCCTGTCCGGGATGCAGGTCCATCTCGCGGAGCATGGCGGCGGCGCGGGCCCGGTGAGCGCGGGCGAGCTGGAAGATCGCGTAGCTCATCGGCCCCTCGCTGGCCGTACTGGGGATGCGGGGTGTGGGGACGGACATGCGGTTCCTCAGACGGTGTAGGTGGGGTAGTCGGTGTAGCCGGCCACTCCGCCTCCGTAGAAGGTGGCCGGGTCGGGAGTGTTGAGCGGCGCGTCAGAGCGTAGCCGCTCGACCAGGTCCGGGTTGGCGAGCGCGAGGGCGCCGACGGAGACGAGGTCGGCCGTGCCGGCGTCGATGTCCTTGGCGCGGGTGGGCAGGTCGGTGCCGGCCCGGTTGAGGATCAGCGTGGCCGGCCACAGCGCGCGCAGGGTGCCCAGCAGAGCGTCGTCACCCGCGTGGAGGATGTGGAGGTAGGCGAGGCCCAGCGGGCTGAGGGCGCGCACGAGCGCCGGGTACAGCTCGGCGGTGTCGGACTCGGCCATGTCGTTGTACGGATTGCCGGGGGAGATGCGCAGGCCGGTGCGTTCGGCGCCGATCTCGTCGGCCACGGCGGCGGCGACCTCGACGGCGAAGCGGATGCGGCCCTCGAGGGAACCGCCGTAGCGGTCGGTGCGCTGGTTGGTGTGGTCGGACAGGAACTGGTGCACCAGGTAGCCGTTGGCGCCGTGGATCTCCACGCCGTCGGCGCCTGCCGTGACGGCAGCCGCCGCGGCGCGGCGGAAGTCCTCGACGGTCGCCGCGACCTCCCGCGTCGACAGAGCGCGGGGTGTCGGCATCTCCTGGGGTCCGGACGCGGTGAACATCGTGCCCTGCGGCCGGATCGCCGTAGGGGCGACCGGCTGGCGCCCGTGGGGGGTGTTGTCGGGGTGGGCGATGCGTCCGGTGTGCATCAGCTGGATGACGATCCGGCCGTCGGCCGCGTGCACGGCGTCGGTGACCTTGCGCCACCCGGCGATCTGCTCGTCGTTGTGGATGCCGGGAGTGAGGAGATAGCCCTGGCCGTCGGCGTTCGGCTGGGTGCCCTCGGTGATGATGAGCGCGTGCGAGGCCCGCTGGGCGTAGTACTCGGCGTTCAGCTCGGTGGGCACGCCTTCAGGGGTGGAGCGGTCACGGGTCATGGGGGCCATGACCAGGCGGTGCGGCAGGGAGAGGGCACCGACGGTGGTCGGTGTCCACAGGGAGTTCAGCATGGATGGTCCTTCGGTGTGGGAGGAACAGGCGGTCACGCGGATGAGCGGCGGGTGTGGTGGGCGCGGCGGCGGGCGTGGTCAGCCGACGGTGAGGACGAGCTTGCCCCGGACATGTCCGGCGTCGCTGACCTGCTGGGCCGTGGCGGCCTGGTCGAGCGGGTAGGCGGTGACGGTGGTGACGACCTTGCCGTTCGCGGCGTCCTCGGCCAGAGCGGCCAGGCGGGCTGCCGAGCGTTCCTGGGGACCATTGGCGAAGGTGATGCCGAGCTGGTGCGCGCGGAAGTCGGCGATGGTGACAATGCGCTCGGTGCCGCCGCGCAGAGTGATGGAGTCCTCCAGCGCTCCCTTCCCGGCCAGGTCGAACACCGCGTCCACGCCGTCGGGGGCGAGCGCCCTGACCCGCTCGACGAGACCCTCGCCGTACACGGTCGCGGTGGCGCCGAGCGAGGTGAGGTATTCCTGGTTGGCGGGGCCGGCGGTGCCGATGACATGCGCTCCGCGGGCCGCTGCCAGCTGGACCGCCAGGGTTCCGACCGCCCCGGCAGCGCCGTGCATCAGCACCGTCTCCCCGGCGGTGACGCCCAGCATGTTCAGGACCCGCTCGGCCGTCTCGCCCGCCACCGGCAGCGCGACCGCGTGCTCCCAGCCGAGGCCGGCGGGCTTGGGGGCCACGGTGGTGGCCAGCGCGTACTCGGCGTACGAGCCGGTGTCCGACCAGCCCAGCACCTCGTCACCCACCCGCACGTTCCGCACGCCTTCACCCAGGGCGTCGACCACGCCGGCGAGCTCGTGACCGGGGACGGAGGGGAGCGGCGTGGGGAACACCGCTTCCAGCGCCCCGGAGCGGATCTTGCCGTCCAGGGCGTTCAGCCCGGCCGCCTTGACGCGGACGCGGATCTGCCCGGGGCCGGGCTGCGGGACCTCGATGTCCGCCTCGTGCAGCACTTCCGTGCCTCCGAAACGGTCGAACAGGATGACCTTCATGACGACTCCTCCCGTGCCCCCACCCCGGTTAGGTGGCTAGACACATAACTACGGTAACAGCAAACATGTGGCTAGCCAAGTATTTCCTGGCGCTCGGCCGGGCCGGGGCACGTGCTGACGGCGATCGTGTCGAGGCCCCCTCGGGCTGCACGTGGCGGCAACTGCCGTCCGCGCCTTCAGGGTTGTCGGGAGGAGCGGCCCGCCCACCGGCGGTTCAGGACTTCACGTCGGCGCGGCTGCCGGAGGGCTTGTACAGGTAGTTGGTGTCCGTGTCGTTCGCTGGCCGCCGCACCGTCGACCCTCCGCGGCATCGGCGACGTCCACGGCGCACAGGGCGCGAAGCCGACGCGTCGACGAAGCGGCGTCTGCACCGGAACGACTGCGCCCGGGTGGGGAGACGACTGTTCCGGGTAGGGAGCGTCCGCACCGACGGCCGGATTCCGTCACGACGACGGTATTCGGCCAACACTCACCTTCCTTTCCTTCGGCCGGGCAACCGCGCAACCGGTCCGTTCCTCTCACAGCGCGGGCGGAGCAAGTGCCTCTCACAAGACGGCTCCGGCCAGGACCTCGCGGTCGTGCCGTGCCGCCTGCTTCCTTCTCACAGCACCGGAGGACGAGGAAACCCATGACCAGAAAGCGCACCGCCCGGCTGCGGCGTACGCTGCTCGCCGGCACCACGGCCGTCGCCGTGACCGCCGTGACCGCCGGCATCGTGGCCGCGGCGCAGGAGCCCGCGAAGGCCGCGACGGGACCCAAGCTGGGCCTCGTCGCGGCGACCACTTCGGTGACGCTCACCTCCTGGAAGGAGGAGCCGGGGGTGTACCTGGACCTCGGCACCTACCTCGTCTCCGAGGGGAAGCCGCTGGAGCTCAAGGTGACCCGCAAGTCCTACAAGGACCCGGTGACCGCCACCCAGACCGTGTACGAGGGCGGCAAGGCCAAGACGAAGAAGCTGCCCACGGGCACCGTGAAGGACTTCTCCGGGCTGCCCGGCTTCTCGGAGATCACCCTCACCGACAAAGCCGGCAAGAAGGTCCTCACCCGCAGTGAGAGCTTCTGCCCCAACAACGCCAGCGGCCGCGTGCGCCCCGACGCACCCTCCACCTCCAAGTATCCGGAGAGCTGCCCGACCAACCCCTTCACCCTCGGCTCCGTCTGGGGCATCGAGAAGGGTTGGGCGGCCAACACCTACGCGGGCTCCTACACGGAGCCGGCCCAGCTGGCGGCCGGTACGTACACGGCCAAGGTCGGTGTCGCCAAGAAGTACCGCGACCTGTTCGGCATCGCCGACAAGCCGGCCACGGTCAAGGTGACCGTGGTGGAACGAAGCGAGGACGACGAGAACTCCAGCGGCGCGGTGCGTCGTTCCGCCCAGGCCGGCAAGCACGCCGGGCACGCCGCCGGTCACCACACGCCGACCACGCACTCCGGTCACGGGCCGGGGCACGCCCCGTCCCCCGCGGAGGCCGCCGCGCCGGTGACGAGCGGGGCGGGCCCCTCGTACAACGTGGGCCACGGTCCGCTGAGGGCCGCGCCGCCGGCCCTGCCGTGGGCACTGAAGAAGAAGCAGAAGTCCGCACCGTCGCCGCAGGCCGGGGACACCGCCGGCCGGACCGACGGCTCGCGTCAGGCGCCCGCTCTCAAGCCGCTGTCGAAGCGGCCCACCGGCAAGGCCGCCGTCCCGGACGTGCCCAAGCCGGACCTGCGCTCGCTGCCGGCCTACGGCATCACCGTCAGCGACGGCGACAAGGACATCCCGGGCAAGGACCACCTGGCGTTCAGTGCCAACGTCTGGAACGCCGGCCCTGCACAGCTCGTGGTGGACGGGTTCCGCTCGCCCGGCAAGGCCAAGATGGACGCCTTCCAGTACTTCTACGACGCCAAGGGCAAGCAGGTCGGCTACACCCCGACCGGCACCATGGAGTGGGACCCGCGCCCCGGCCACATGCACTGGCACTTCACCGACTTCGCCAGTTACCGGCTGCTGAAGGCCGACAAGAAGGAGGCCGTGCGCAGCGGCAAGGAGGCCTTCTGCCTGGCCAACACCGACGCGATCGACTACACGGTGAAGAACGCCAACTGGCACCCGTACAACACGGACCTCTCCACCGCCTGCGGCGAGGAGAACTCGATCTCCGTGCGTGAGGTGCTGGACGTGGGATCCGGCGACACGTACACCCAGGACCTGCCGGGCCAGTCGTTCGACATCACCGACGTGCCCAACGGCACCTACTACATCCAGGTGCTGGCCAACCCCGAGAAGCGCCTGAAGGAAACCAACCTCGACAACAACAGTGCCCTGCGGAAGATCGTGCTCGGCGGCAAGCCGGGCAAGCGGACGGTCACCGTGCCGGCGCACGATCTGGTGAACGCCAACTGACCTCGCCACACGCCCGAGAGGTGCGTCCACGCCCGAGACCAAGGCGGGGACGCACCTCTGAGCGGCATCCTGAGCGGGGAAACCGGCTTCACCGAGGTTCGCACGGTGGAGTGATCGCGCCGGGACGGGACACCTGCAACGCGGCAGTGGTAACGCTGCCCGCCGCACGGCCATGCCGCGCCGGTTCAGCTGTAGGGAATCACCACGACGGTCTTGTCCGTGCCCGTCTGGAGCTTCGACGTGCCGTTGCCGATGGCGCTCCAGACCTCCAGACGGACGGTGCCGCCCTTGAGGTCGCCGAGGGTACCCGTGGATGCCTTGAGGCCGCGCGCCTGTGTGTACTCCTCCCATCCGACGACCGGGTCGGTGGCGAAGTAGTTGTACGTCTCGGTCCGGTCGAAGGTGCCGTCACCGGTGAGGTCGTAGCTGACGCGTGCCTGCTGGCCGAGGCCGACCGTGGTGCCCGCGTCCACCTGGAGCCGGAACGTCGTTCCCGCACCCGGGGTGAGCTTCCCGTTGACTTGGCGGACCTCGTAGACGAGAGGCCGGTACGGCGTGCCGTCGTGGTTGGCGCCGCCCCCGGAGGCGATCGTGTCGCTGCCCGCGGTGCCGCCGGTCGCCGTGGTGAGGACGCCACCGCTGCGCAACTGGAAGGTGTTGCCCGTCGGCGGGTCGGGGTCCGGGTCGGGGTCCGAGGAGCCCGACCCCGTGCCGCTCGCGGTGGAACGGGCCGGCACGGAAAGAGTCTTGCCGTCCGAGAAAGTCACGGTGCGCGCCGTTGAGCCGTGGTTGTGGGCGACGTACGTGCGGGTCGTCCCCTTGGTGAAGACGGCCGAGGTGGGCAGGTCACCGGTCACCGTGGCGTCCGGAGCGCCGATCGCGTCCAGAGTGTTGATCCAGTGGTAGGTGTGGGCCTTGGATTCCCCCTCCTCCGGGGTGTATCCGGCATGGCCCGCGTCCCACTTCGACTTGGCCGCGGCAGGATCGGCCATGGACTGGAACTCCCAGAGGATGTCGCGCCATTCGACGGCCGGGCCGCCGTTCTCCCGTTCCATCTCGGCGATGTTGCGCCGGATGGCGGCCTTCTCGCCGCCGAGGTGGAGGGAACCGCCCGTGACGGGCAGGACGTTGATGCCGTGGATCTCCTCGGGGTTGGCGGTCCACCAGGTGGAGTACGCCGCGCCGCTGCCCCACACCATGCCGGCCGTGTCGTGCCCGAAGGAGGACGGGAAGACCTGTTCGTCGGCGTCGAACCAGTACTGTGCGATCGATTCCGACTCGGTGGTCAGCAGGTAGGCGCCGAGGTCGCGCAGAGAGGTGTCTCCGGTTGCGGAGCCCCACAGGACGAGGGCCGCGCTGAGGTTGGTGGACTCCGAGGAGGACTCCTGGTTGTTGCCGGCGGCGAAGCCCTGGTGGCCGGAGGCCCAGCTGTGGCCCGCGTAGACGTCGAAGCCGCGCAGGAAGGGGAACGCGGTGTCGGTGCGACTGGGGTTGGCGGTGTCCCGCACGAGAGTCTTGACCATGCCGCCCCACGCGGAGTCGGCGGCCCAGCCCTGGTCGTACTGCGCCACGATCGCAGCCGCGTAGACGTAGTAGCCGTAGTGGAAGTGGTGGTCGTTGAGTTCGGTGTCGCTGCCGTAGGAGGCGGGGTAACCCGTGAGGGTCTTCCAGTCCTTGTCGTAGCTGAACTCGTTCGCGCCGCCCGCTGTGAACCACTCCTGGAGCTTGCCCTTGATGAGGCCGAGGAGCCGGTCGCGGGTGCCGGTCTCGCCGATCTGCTCGGCCACCGGGACGAGTTGGGCGAGGCGGCCGAGTGCCTTGCCGGTCCAGTAGGTGTCGGTGGCGCCGGAGAAGGGGTCGGAGGCGTTCACGACGTCGTTGAGGTAGCCGCGCAGCCGGGCCGCCTCCACGCCGCTGGACTTGGGCAGCGCGGGCAGCACGGCGGCCGCCTTCTGGCTCGTGGTGAACGAGGCCGACTCGCGGACCTTCATGGTGCCGCGCGGGGAGACGTAGGTGTAGGAGGTCAGGGCGTCGGTGGTGTTCAGCCACTGGTGGCGGTAGAGCGCCTGGAGCGTGCCCCGCTCGGTGCCCTCCTTCGCCGCCGTGGTGAGCGTGTAGGTGGCTCTGACGGTGCCACCGGTGTAGTTCCAGGTGACCTTGGAGTCGGTGACGAAGCTGAAGGCGTACTTCTTGAAGGTCGCCAGCGCGTCGGTGGACGGCAGCACGGCGACGGAGAAGTAGTCCTTGGAGCCCAGGCCGGCGGTGACGGTGGAGCCGGAGACGTTCCAGTCGCTGCCGGTCGGAGCGAACAGCGCGTAGTGGTGTCCGGCGACGGTGATGCCGAGGACGTTGCCCTGGTCGGCGAAGACGCTGGGCGTACCGGCGGTGGTGATCTGGGCGTTGCCACCGGTGCCCTGGGCGTAGACGAACGGGGAGCCGTGACCGATGGTGGTGCGCAGGGTGCGGGCGCCGTCGGACCACAGGGGAGTGACCGTCCAGTCGGACCAGTTGTCGGCCTTGGTGTCCGGGGAGTTGAGGCCGCTCAGTCCGATGGTGAGGTCGCGCTTGTGGGCGTACTCGTACTGCCGGCCCTCTCCGACGATCGAGGGGGAGGTCGGGTAGCCGACGTCGAGACCGGCGGCCGTGGCCTGGTAGGTGAGGGGGTGCCCGTACATGGGGGTCGACCACGGGTTGTCGCCGTAGCGCTGGAAGGCGAGGGAGGACCACCAGTCGTTGGTGGGCACGGGCCGGGTCCGTGCGGCGGCGGTCACCTTGGGGGTGACGGGAGTTCCCGTGTTGGTGGTGGGGCCCGACGTGCCCGAGGGGCGGGAGTCGGAGTAGCTGCCCGAGCCCACGGGCACGGTGGCCGCGGCCGCCGGGGTGGCGGCCGGGCCCAGGCCGAAGGCGGCGAGGGCTGAGGCCGTCAGGAGTATCACGGCCGGTCTGGTGCGTGTGCGTGTGCGCGTTCGTGGGGATGGCATTGCGACACCTCAAGTCTTCACAGCTGGGGAGTTTGAGAGCGCTCTCAGATGGCCGGAACGTAAACGCCGGGTAATGCACGTGTCAATGCCTTGAACGCAGCCGGTAGTTGACGATTGATGCGGCCTCCTGTGTCTTCGCAGCTTGACGAGGCGGGGCGGGGGTGGACCGGCGAGGGCGAAGCCGGCGTCCTCGGTCCGCGGAGACCACGCCACTTTGTCGCCCGTGTGCGCGGCACCGGCTGCGGGCGCGGCCAGTGGGCTCGGATCGCTGCCGGGGTGCCCGCTTGCCGCTGTCCAGGCGCCCAACGCCTTGCCGACGGCCCGACGGCCGGTGAACCGCCGCACGACCGTCGTACAGAGCGGGGACACGCGGTGATCGCTGCGGGGTATGGCCACGAGGTGCTGCCCGGAGTGGCGGTTGGCGCTCCGGGCCCCGGAGATGTCCCGCGCGGCGTGAGCGGCCTGCTGAAGGCGCCGGTGCCGACGCCTTAAGGAGAGCGCGGCTCGGCAGACGGAGGTGAGGGAGGTGGTGAAGCCCACGGGACCGCATGCGGTGAGGTGTCCTCGCGCTGCCGCCGAAGTGCCGGTCCCGGCGGCTGTCCTCCTCGCAGGGGGCCCTGGCACCGCCCCGGGTTTGGTCCCCCCCGCCGTCGGCCTGGTCCCCGTCATCGCGGTCACGGTCGGCCGACGGTGCTGTGACGGCGGGCGCGGCGGCTGATGTCCACCCACGGCCCACAGGCCTGACCCGTGCGGACACAGGACATCCGGGGGACCGCCGACGGGGGGCGAGGCAGGGCCGCCGCCGGGAGACGGTCGGAGGGTGACGCTGCTCCGGCCGGACGGCCGGAGCAGCTACGGCTCGTGGCCGCCCCCGGGGCGGCTGGGACGGACGTGCCCCTATCGCGGGAGCCATCGCCGCCGGATGGAGCGTGGTGCACCGGCCCCACCTGGTTCGGTGGCGAGGTCGCCGAACGGGGGGGAGGAGGTCAAGAACGCAGGGGCACGGTCGCGCAGTTGGAGGTGACCTGCTTGCCGTTGAGCCGGTCGGTCAGCCAGTCGATGGCGTCACCCTGATCGGTGAGCAGCGGTGTGAAGTGGTTGATGAGAGGGCTGCCCAGGTCGGGCAGGGGGACGGGCTCGTAAGTCACGTCGGCGCCCTTGGCGCACCAGTCGGCCGCGAGCCGCCGCGCCTGGGCGTGGGGTACGAGGTTGTCGCTGGTGCCCGTGGCGACCCGGACCGGGGAGGCGGGCTTCAAGGTGCCGATGCGCTGGTCGTTCAGGAAGTCCTTCAGCGCCGGCTGCGCGTTGATGATCTCGGCGAGTGAACGGCCGTCGACGGTCCACCTGGTGCTGCGCACTCCGCTGTAGGACAGCAGCGCGTCACCCACGCACATGGTCGACAGGTCCTTCAGGGCCTCCTTGCCCGCCGCGTTCAGGTGGGTGTCGGCGATCGGCTCCAGCGCGGGGGCGGACTGCAGGAAACCGTTGACCGACCAGCCCAGGGCACCGGTCAGTTCGCTGCCGTCGATGGACTTCGTGACCTCGATCAGGTTTGCGGGTGGGGCGCCCGCGGAGGTGCCGGCGAGGGTGATGTCGGGTGCGTAGGAGGGCTGGAGTTCGGCTGCCGCCGCGGTGGCGCCGCCGCCCTGGCTGTAGCCGTACAGCGCCACGTGCGAGGCCCGGGTGACCGAGGAGCCGCTCAGGGAGCGCACCGCGCGAACGGCGTCGAGGACTGCGTGGCCCTCGTCCACGCGGTTGACGTAGGTGTGGAGCCGGTCGGTGGCGCCGAGTCCCGCGTAGTCGGTGACGACCACGGCGATGCCCTGGGCCAGCAGGCGGTAGATCGCCAGGTTCTCGTAACCGACCGACAAGGTCTTGCCGTTGACCAGTAGGGGGCGCTGCAGGCCGAGTGACGCGGCGCACTGGTCACCCTGCCCCATGGTGCCCGGGGCCACGACGACCAGGGGGCGCGCTCCGTTGCCCCGCCAGGTGGCCGACGGTTCGATGTAGGCGCCGGTGACCGCCATCGGGCCACCGCTGGAGTCGGTCGACTTGTACATCAGGCGGGTGGCGGTGCCGGGCAGCGGCCCGGCGAGGCCGGGCAGGCTCAGCGCGAGGGGCAGCGGTTCGCTGCGTACCACGGTGCCGTTTGCCGCGGGCAGGTTCGCGGGTGGGGTGTAGAAGGCCGGGATGGTGACGCCGCGCGAGACGACGACGTCGGACTGCGGGGCAGCTGAGGCGGGCAGGGCCGTGGCGCAGAGGCAGGTGGCGGTCGTGACCGCCGCGGCCAGCAGACGTGCGGAAACGGGCATGACGGATCTCCGAGGCGGTGGGGAGGCCGAGCTCTCGGCTGCGGCTCGGGCGGTGACGGCCCGTGAGGCAAGGGCCTGCGGCGCGGGGGCACGGTCGTCCATCCGTCGCCTCACACCGCTGTTGGACGAAGTGTCAGGACCGTAACCCTGACGGTGTTACCCGGGGTAGCCCTCGGTAGGTTACGGTTCGGTAAGGTGTCGTACGAGGGCTCGTCGACGGGCGAAGCGGTGTCAGTCGCTCGTCGGGCTGGCCGCGTGTCGACGGGTTGGCTGCGTGAGAAGTCAGGGGAGACGTCATGTCAGGCCACCTCATCGGAGCCTCCGCACACGGACAGACGTTGCGGAAGCGGGGCCGTCGAGCTACGCCATGCCAGATCGCCCGCACCGACCGCGCCCATACCGCTGGCACGCTGCGCGGCATGCACCTGTACCGGGGTAGGAGCTGCTGCTGACGCAGCTCTTCGACCGGGAGCCCGCCTCCCACGATCGGCGGGCCATGGTGGTCTCCACCGCACCGACGCCGGGCGCTCCCCGAAAGCCCATCGTCGCCCTGCGGCAGACCCTGGAGCAGATTCCAGCGCGCGCCTGACCCAGATCGGCTCCGGCCCTCCACCGCGTGCGCGCGCCATCGGCAGGCCTGTCGGGGACGTCAACCGACAGCTACCAATTCAGAGAGGACGCCACCGGCGCGCCGCCGAACCCAAGAGCTGTGCCGGGTTCCCGGTGCCGTCCCGCCGGACACTTGCGGGCCGGTTGCCGCCAACAGCCCAGGGGCAGCCGCGCGAAGACGCAGCTGCCCCGGCCGTCCGGCTGCGCGGGTCTGGCCCCTGCGTGGACCGCGAACGGCGGCGGGCACCTGAGTGAGGTGACGCGGACGGTGGCCGCGCCACCTCACATAACGGCGTCACGGCGAGGTCACGGCTTGCGGGCCAGGCCGCCGTGTTCGGCGATGATTTCGGGGGCCGGGCCGTTGGGGTCGGGTCGCCAGTGGGGGACTGAGACGACGCCGGGGTCCAGGAGCTCCAGCCCTTCGAAGAACGATGTGATCTGGTCGACGGTGCGCAGGTTGTACGGAACGGCGCCGCTCTCGTTGTACGCGTCCTGGGCCTGCTCGAAGACCGGGTCGATCCCTCGCGAACCATCGTTGATGGAGAGGTAGCTTCCGGACGGCAGTGCCTCCATCAGGCGGGTGACGATCGAGCGCGCCTGGTCGAAGTCCGCGATGTGGCCCAGGATGTTGCTGAGGATCAAGGCGGTCGGCCGGGTGAAGTCCAAAGTGTCCGCGGCGGCCGCCAGGATGTGGTCTGGGGCCAGCACGTCCGAGTCGACGTAGGCGGTCGCCCCCTCCGGCGTGGAGTAGAGCAGGGCTCGGGCGTGTGCCAGCACCATCGGGTCGTTGTCGACGTACACGATCCGGGACTCCGGGGCGATCCGCTGGGCGACCTCGTGGGTGTTCTCAGCGGTCGGAAGCCCTGTTCCGACGTCGAGGAACTGACGTATGCCCGCCTCGGTGACCAGGTACGTGATGTTGCGGCGCAGGAAGGCGCGACTGCTGCGGGCGATGGTCACGATGCCGGGGAACACGGCGGTGTAGGCATCGCCGGCTTGCTCGTCGACCGGGTAGTTGTCCTTCCCTCCAAGCCAGTAGTTCCAGATACGGGCCGAATGCGGCACAGAAGTATCGATGTTCTGGTGCGCTGCCGGGCCGGGTGGGGTCGCGTGGTCGGTCATCTCTTGCGTCTGTCTTTCAGCCGAGGTGAGGAGTTCGGGTTACAACCTATGGTCCGACACCACTGATGAGTAAGGCAGTTCACCAACCCGGCGCGTCCGAGCATGGGTTCGGGAGTGGCCCCGTCCGGCAGCGCTCGACCGGCCGACGGCGCCCCTCGGCGGTGAGGGGCGGGTTCCGAGGCGTCACGCGGTGGGACCAGGTGCGGAGGGCCGCTTGGTGACGTCCCGCTGGGAGATGGCCTCTGCCACCTCGTCGAGGGCCGTGCGCAGGGAGGCACCGTATGCATCACGAGGAAGGCGGTGGGCGTGCTCCTGGGCTGCGTTGATGTGCTCGGTAGCGGCGTTGAATGATCCGAGGCGGCGGTAGTTGTCGGCCAGGTTGAGGTGGAGGGATGGGAAGAACCCGGCGATGTGGAGACTGGCGTGGTGCTCCTGGGCACGCTGTTCGGTCACGGCGTCGGCAGCGTCCAGGGCCCGGACGTCCCAGGCGAGGGCCTGGGCGGGATCTTCGTAGAGGTCCGCCAGATAGTGGGCGAGTGAGCAACGGTGCAGCGGGTCCCCGGTGACGCCGATCTCCGACCACAGGTTCAGGAGCTTGTGGCGGGCGGACACGATGTCGCCCGTTCGACCTTCGAGGACGGCTTGGCCGATGGCTTCCATGGTCGGATTTGGGCTGGCGGGTGTGGTGGTCATGAGGTTCCTCGTCGTCGTTCTCAGGCTGAGTGGTCGAGCTTGATGGGCATGGCCAGGGTGGTGAGGTCACCGCGGTCGGCGGAGCGGATCGTGACGGGCTGGTTGTGTCCTCTGATGTCGAGCATCACGTCGGGGCCAATCGCCGTGCTCACGGCCGGATAGAGCGTGGTCATCTCGAACCGGATCTGGCGGGCCTCACCCGTCACCGTGGCGGAGAGCGGGATTCCGGGGTGTTCGTCGTTCGGGGACCGGACGTTCACACTGTGATCGGTGATGTGCAGTACGACGTGTTCGTCGGGATGCTCTTCCAGAACCCGCAGCAGCAGGTCCTTCGAGATCGTCACGCGGGTGGTGACATCGTCTAGGTACTCAAGCATCAGACGGTGGTCGGGGAACTCCTCACGCAGCGTCCGGCAGTGCCGGTCCTCCCGCTCGGGCATGCGCAGCCAGATCCCGTGCGGCACCGCTTCGATACGGATCAACGCACTGCGCCGGACGTCGGCTACCGCAGCCCGGAGGTCGTCGCCGTCGACCGTGCCGGCCCAGGTCTGCTCCGCCGGCCGCGTCGGCACCAGGGTCCGAGTGGAGAGCCGGTACCGGTCGGTCGCCGTCAGGACGATCGCCTCGTCACTCGCCTCGATGTGCAGGCCGGCGAGCACCGCCATCCCCAGCTCGTACGCGGTCGCAGTCAGAACCTGCTCGACCGCATCCGCCAGCACGGGACCCTTCAACGTGGCAATCAGCCGACCGGGCACGTTGCCGCCGAGCGCGGATTTGATGACCGCCGCCTTCCGCCGTGCCGCCGCCGCATCCCCTTCGATCTTGGCGACATACTCGTCGAGCAGCCGTGCCGCCTCGTCCGCCCCGGCGGCAAGGACCGCCTCGACCGCAGCAAGGGGCATGGCGATCTCGCGGAGCCGGCGCAGTGTGGTCGCCCGCTCCAGTTGGGCGGCGGCGTAGTAGCGGTAGCCCGTGACCGGGTCTACGTCGGCAGGGGGCAGCAACCCGGAGTCGGCGTAGAACCGCAACGCGCTGGAGGTCAGGCCACTGCGCTGCGCGAAGACCCCGATAGGCATCAGCTCGGAACTTGGCACCCCGCCATCATTGAGCTTCAACCAACTTGAAGGTCAACATCGACGTGGTGGGTCACCGACGTCATGGCCACCGCCCAGACGGAACGCCCGGGCGCACGGCAGTGGTGCCGTGTATGGACCCGATCAACCTGGGGCACGTCAGCAGGCTGGGCCTGGTCGTCGTCCACGGCGTCGGCCGACGCCGTGCCGTAGGTCAGCGCAGCCGCACCCGGTCACGACCGAGTGCCGGGTCGTGCCCGCCATGACCTTCACCACCACGTCGCCGCCACCGGCAGGGGTGAGGAGGCGTCGGTCTTCGTGAACGCCCACCCGGCCTCGGGGACCAGGTGCGGGCGACGATGGAAGCGAGTACCGCAGACCTTAGAAGTCCATGTGCAAGCTGGGGAGGAAATCTGCATTCGCCAGTGTAGACATTGCTGCGTAGTAGGGCTATATTCTCTGGTGTACCCAGGAGTCGATGAGGGCGCGGCAGAGACGAACCGCCGCGCGCAGGTCAAGCAGGACGCGGCCCCCGGTAGCACTAGGGGGCCGCGAGCAGTAGCTGTGTGATGAGTGCAGTTCAGTAACCGAGGTAAGGAGCCGAACGCCATCAGGATCGCCCGGGCGAGGACGAGTCCGCCCGGGTACCGCAGGCCCCGGAATGGAAGGTGGTCCCCGGTCACGCATCCGCGATCCCCGCAGCCCCACCCTCCGAGGTGAACCTGCGGACAACGAAGGCCGGCACGGTGTGCCGGTAGATGGTGTTGAAAGCTCGGGGCCCGGGTGCCGTACGGCACCCGGGCCCCCCGACGCGTCCCCAGGAAGAAGAGGTCTATGCCCCCTGCCAGTACCCGCCCCGTCGACAACCTCGACGATGACGACTACCCCGCCTACACGATGGGCCGGGCCGCCGAGATGCTCGGTACCACCCCCGCCTTCCTCCGAGCCCTGGGGGACCACCGCCTGATCACCCCCTTGCGCTCCGAAGGCGGTCACCGCCGTTTCTCCCGCTACCAGCTGCGCGTCGCCGCTCGCGCCCGCGAACTCGTCGACCAGGGAACGCCCATCGAGGCTGCCTGCCGCATCGTCATCCTCGAGGACCAGCTGGAAGAAGCCCGACGCATCAACGAGGAACTACGCGCCCGGGGCCGGGACCCGCATTCGAACACCTCGGCTCCGGCGTGATGCCCACCACGCTTGAACTGCCGTCGCCCGTTATCTCAGGTCGGTGACGGCAGCGGGATCGCGCTGCGCAGCGCCACGCCAACGCCTCCTGGGCAGGAACCGTCTCCTTCCTCGACGAGGTCGAGGAAGGCCGCGATGTCCCGTGGCCGCCAGTCGGGGTCGCGGTGCGCGGCACGGCTCACCGACTCCGTACCCGGGGCCCGGCGGCAGGAGCGGGACGTTGGGCTGGGGCCAGGTGCCGCCTCCCAGATTCGCCCATGGTCCAGCCGGCCGTGCGTGCCGGAGCTCAAGGGCCGGTGCTGCCCGCCGCGGTCCCGTCCCCGGGTCCCCATGACCTGCTACTGACCACGCAATGAGAAACGATGCAGGACTCGCCACCGGCACGGGACCGGTCCCCAGGCGTAAGCCCAGGCCACACACCCCTTTCCGGGCGCGGCCCGTCGTTCCCCCACAGGGTGAGTGACTGCCGACGCCAGCGGGTTGGTAACAGCTGTTATCATGCTGGTATGGCGAAGACACAGCTGGGCGCACGCGTGGACGAGGACATCGCGGAGCTTGCCAAGCAGCGCGCGGCGGACCTCGGGCTGAGCATCGGCGATTACCTCGCCAGGCTGGTACAGGACGATGCCAGCGGGCTGCGTGCCCGAGCGGTGGACGCGGCCGCCCGCTTCCTCACCGAACACCAGGCGGTCTTCGACGACGCCGAGAACACCCAGCAGACGGCTCGGGGAGCGCGCGCGGCCTGATGGACCTGCACATCGACGTTCCCTGGATCCTGCAGGTCGCCGAGGCCGCCGGGGCCGACGACCCAGCCCCGGACGACTACGGCGTTCCCGTCTCCGCGGTCGCCCGCCACCGAGCCGAGCTGTTCGAGCAGCCCGTGTACGACGGCCCTTACGCCAAGGCCGCCGCCCTGGTGCACACACTGGGCCGGTGCCGCTGGCTGGAGCGTTCCAACATGGCCGTCGCCGCTGCGTCCGGCGTCATGTACCTCGAGGCTGCCGGAATCACGGTCAAGCCCGGCCACGAGGACGCCGTCGCCCTCAAAGACCTGCTCCTTGACCCCGCCTGCACCGCAGGGAAGATCGCCGCTCTGCTGCGGACCTGGCCCACCGCCACCTGACCCCCACCACCGCAGCCCCTGCACTGGGCGGCGAGGCCGCCGACCGGCCACCGCCACCTGACCAGACGCGCGATTTCCCTTGTCGCTTCTGGGAGTGATCGCGAGACAGGCGCCGTACCCGCTCCATGAGCCCGCGGCTTTCCGGAGTCCGTTTGGGCACGGCCACTGGTTCAGGAACCCTCGCAGGGCCTGGGATCACCAGAGGTGGGGGAGGACTGCTGGAGGGTGGCTGCGAGCAGTTTCTTCACGGCCTCCCTGTCCGTCTTTCCGTTCGTGGTGAGGGGGATGGCGGCAACCGCCGTCACGCGGGCGGGCACCATGTAGGGCGGCAGGAGTTCGCGGAGCGCCTCGCGCGGGTCCGGGCCGGGCGCTGCGGCGGGTGTGCCGTCCATGCCGGTGTGCACGGCCGCGAGCTCAGTGCTGCCGTCCGGGGTGGGGAGGGCGATCACGACCGCGTCGAGAACGCCGGGCAGGGTGCGCAAGGCGGCCTCCACCTCACCCAGTTCGACCCGATAGCCGTGCACCTGCACCTGCTGGTCGACCCGGCCGAGATGGACCAGCACCGTCCCCGGCGAAAGTGGCCCGCCGGTGCCGGGCGCGTCGGCCCGGGCGGCGCTCACACGGTCGCCCGTGCGGTACCAGTGGACGCCGGTCAGCGGCGTCGCAGGATCGTAGGGGGTGCCGTCCGGCGAGAGGAAGCGGCCGGCGTTGTCGGCCGGATCGAGGTAGCCGGCGAAGCGCTGGGGCCCGCGCACGCAGAGTTCACCTTCGAGGAGCCGGCCCTCCAGAGCGGGGTGGAGGGCACCGATGGGCACCGTGCCGTTGGCGGGCCGGGGCCAGGCCGTGTGGTCCCGGGGCAGGCGGTGGCCGGTGCACGTGATGGTCAGCTCGGTCGGGCCGTAGGCGTTGTCCACGGTGCTGTGCTCGGCGGCCAGCGCCCAGGCCCGGGCCTGGCGGAGCGTCAGCGGTTCGCCGCAGAACATGCTGCGGCGCAGACCGGGCAGGCTGCCGGGCTTCAGGGCCCGCAACCGCTGGGCCAGTGTGACGACGGAGGGCACGGAGTTCCAGTGGGTCAGGGCGCGGATGGCGGCGTACCGGACGGGGCGCAGCAGGTCGGCGCGGGGCGCGGGGACGAGGGTGGCGCCGGTGCCCCAGGCCGCGTACAGGTCCAGGACCGACGGGTCGAAGGTGAGGTCGAAGGTCTGCGAGACGCGGTCACCCGGGCCGGGACCGTAGTGCGCGACGGCGTGGGTGAGGTAGGCGCAGACGTTGCGGTGGCTGACCGGCACGCCTTTGGGCGTGCCGGTGGAGCCCGAGGTGAACAGTACGTAGGCGAGGTCGTCGGGCCCGGCCCGGAAGGCCGGTGGGCCCCGGTGGTGGGGTGGCGGCGAGCGCGTCAGGATCCGTCGAGGTCAGGGTGAGGACCGGCGCGGGCAACAGCGCGGCGTGGCCGCACGAGCCGTCCGTGAGGATCACGTCGAGGCCCGCGGCTGCGGTCACCCGGGCGTTGCGGGCGAGGGGGGAGCCCGGGCCGAGCGGCACGACCGCGGCACCGAGGCGGTGGACGGCGAGGTATCCGGCGTAGGCGACGGTGGTGCGCGTGGCCAGCAGGCCGACCCTGCGCGGGCGTACCCCCGAGGTGCGGTCCAGGAGCCGTCCGGCCACGTGGTCGGCGAGGGCGTGGAGTTCGTGGTACGTCAGTGCGATGTCGCCGAGTTCGAGCGCGACCGCGTCGGGGAAGGCGGCGGCGGTGCGCGTGAACCAGTCGTCGAGGGTGCGTCGTTCGTCTTCCGTCACGGGGCTCACGTGTCGCTTATGCCTTTCGCGAGGGTGCGTGTGCGTGCCCCGTTGTCCGCGGCGCCCGGCCTGGCGGGCGCGCGGGAGGCCCGAAGGCACAGCTCAGGGGGGTGTCGGAGACATCGCGCAGGGAGATCCAGCGGTATGTGCCCCAGTGGCCGGTACGGCCTCACCCAGGCCAGGAGCGTTCCCCTCCGCACGGTCGGTCTCATCCTCGCGGTCGTCGGCGTCGGCTCGGTCATCTCCCAGCCCCTCGGCGGCTTCCTCACCGACCGTTTCGGCCGTCGCGCGGCCCTGACCGGCGGGATGCCCCGTAACGCCGCCTCGCTGCTGGCCCTGGGCAGCGCGCACACCCTGCCCGCTCTCACCGCGGCCGGGTTCGCCCTCGGCGTCACCATCGACCTCTTCCGGCCCGCCGCGCAGGCCCTGGTCGCCGACGCCGTGCCCGCCGCCGACCGCACCCGTGCCTTCGGCCTGCTGCTCTGGTCGGTCAACCTCGGCTTCTCCGCCGCCATGATCCTCGGCGGCCACCTCGCAACTCGCGGCTTCCACCTGCTGTTCTGGGCGGACGCCGCCGCGTGCGCGGTCTTCGGCCTGCTGGTGTGGTTCGCCGTTCCGGAGACCGTCCGCAGGCCGCAGGCCGTGGGAGCGGCAGCTACCGCGCAGTCCTCGCCGATCGCGCCATGGCGGCCTTCGCCGGCGTCGTCGTCCTGTACGCCGTCGTCTTCCAGCAGGCCTTCGCCACCCTGCCGGTCGCCATGGCCCGCGACGGCCTTCCCGGCGACGTCTACGGCCTGGTCATGGCGGTGAACGGCGTGGTCGTCATCGTCGTACAGCCGCTGATCGGCCACCGGCTCGACGCCTACGACAAGAGCCGGATCCTGGCCACCGGCTTCCTCCTGGCCGCCACCGGCAGCGCCCTCGTCGCCACCGCCTCGGCCGGCCCGGCCTACGGGGCGGCCGTCGCGGTCTGGAGCCTGGGAGAAGTCCTCGTCTTCGCCGTGACCGCCGCCATCGTGGCCGACCTGTCCCCACCCACCCTGCGCGGGCGGTACAACGGCCTGCTCGGAATGGCCTGGGGCACCGGCTTCCTCATCGCCCCGCTGGCCGGCACCCGCCTCCTCGGCATCGGATCCACCGTCCTGTGGCTGTCGTGCACCGCCCTGTGCTGTCTCGCCGCCCTCGCCCAACTCGCCCTCGGCCCGACGATCAGGGCACGGGGCGCCCCGGGCACCGACGACCCAGAGCCGCGGCGGCGGGCCGACGCGTCGTAGCCACCCGGAGCGCATTGACTGTATTGGTCGGAGCCATCAACTCGGGTGACCATGCCGTCCTCGAAGGTGAGACGCACAGCGAGCCGCGCGAGGTACGCACGTCCGGCGGACCGAACAGTCCGGCGGATCTCGCCGATCACGACCGCGTCGTTTCCGTCGATGAGGATGCGCTCGACCTCAGTCGCCACCTGTTCCGGGACGCTGTGGACATGATCGGCCCCTCCGTATGCTCCGGGCCCTGCTCAGGCGGCGAGATCACCAACCTGGCCCACAGGGCTGCGATGTGGTCCCGCAGGTCCCGCACGGCCGGATGGCTCGTGTGGGGGGTGATCCGTTGGGCGGCGTCGTTGACAAGCTCGACGCAGCGGCTGCTTGCTTCCGTGGCGAGCGCGGTGTCGAGTGCGGATCGGGCGTCGGCGGCGGCCGCGTCGAGGCCGCCGCGTGCGAGGGCGCTTTCGGCGCGGCAGGCGAGGGTGATCGACCTCGTGCGTTGCCGTGAGGGTGCGAGCATGCGGATGCCGTCCGTCAGCGACTATCCGGCACGCCCGAGGAACGGTGCCGTGCCGCGCGGCCCGGTGTGCAAGCGGTGCGGGCGGAAGTATTACCACGCAGGACCTGGGCTTCCTCGGTCTGCTGTCCGCGAGGCGCTGCACGTGCACCCCCACACCCTCTCCCGGCGGCTGGAGCGCATCACCGAACTCCTCGGCAGCGACTGGCAGGAGCCGGGCCGGCACTGGAGGTGCAACGGGCGCTTGCGGTTGCAGCGCACCCGGGGGTCGGGACGACCGGCCGGGAGAGCACGGACTGCCGGAAATCGTCGCTCGTTGGCTGGTCCACACCACCTCACGGCGACCGGGATCGGTGTACCTGACAAATAGCCCGTGGAGTTCCAGACCGTCCCCCACGGGAGCACGGACGCTGGTGGTGCGGCGAGCGAACGAGCCCGCCGGACGAGCCGCTCACGACACGGGAGCATGAACCGAGTGAACACCACCTTAGCCAACGGCCACCCGGCTCCGGCCACCCCCCGGAGCACGGCGCCGCGTCGCCACACCGACGCCATCCCCACCGTGACGTCCGAGGACGCGCGCTACCCCGACATGATCAGAGGCCACGGCAACAACCGTCACGTGGCCTCTCCCGAGGCGATCCGCCTGCCCTCCACCACCGAGCAGGTCATCGAGATCGTGCGGGAGGCGGTCCGCGACAACAAGCGCATCGCGGTCCGCAGCGGCGGTCACTGCTTCGAGAACCTCGTCTTCAACGACGAGACGGAGATCATCGTCGACCTGCGGCTGATGGACCACGTCGGCTTCGACGACGACCGCGGTGCGTTCGTGGTCGAGCCCGGCGCCACGCTCCTGAAGATCTACGAGAGGCTGCACATCGGCTGGGGCGTCACCCTCCCGGGCGGCGGCTGCTACGCCACGGGCGCCGGCGGCCACTTCTCCGGCGGTGGATACGGCATCCTCTCGCGCAAGCACGGCATCCTCAGCGACCACCTGTACGCCGTCGAGGTCGTCACAGTCGACGAGCGGGGCGAGGTGCGCGCCGTCGTCGCCACTCGCGACCCGGAGGACCCGAACCACGACCTGGCCTGGGCCGTCGCCGGCGGGGGAGGCGGCAACTTCGGTGTGGTCACGCGCTTCTGGATGCGCAGCCGCGGCGCCGAGGGCAGCCCGGGCGACCTGCTGCCGAAGGCGCCGTCCAGCGTTTTCTCCATCTTCGCGGCCTGGTCGTGGCAGGACATCACCGAAGAGGCCTTCGCGACCTTCATGGCCCGGTACGCCGACTGGTCCAGGACCCACGGCAGCCTCGACTCGCCCTACATCGACATGGGGCACTGGATCTTCCTGCAGCACGCCGACTCGGGCACCTTCAACTTCGTCGCGCAGATCGACTCGACCGTCCCGGACGCCCGCAAGCTGGTGGACGACTTCATCGCGTTCGTGTCCGACGCGCTGGGCGTGCAGCCGCGCGGCGTCGACATCACGGAGCAGCCGTTCCTCAAGGCCACCGCGCGGACCATGACGGCCGGCGAGACCATCACCAGCCCCAGTCTGCGCACCTCCCACAAGTCGACCTACATGAAGGACGCCTTCCCCGAGCACCAGGTGCGGACGATCTACCGGTACCTGACGAAGACGGTCAATCCCAACCCGTACAGCTTCCTGGTCATCAACTCCGTCCGCGGACAGATCAGCGCCCTGGACGACCACGCCACCGCCGCGACCCACCGGGACGCCCTCTGGCTGGTCTACTTCGAGTCCTACTGGCACAGGGCCGAGGACGACGAGCGGAACGTCACCTGGCTGCGGTCCTTCTACCAGGACCTGTACGCCGACACGGGTGGCGTCCCGGTGCCGAACGACGTCACCGACGGCTGCTACATCAACTACCCGGACAACGACCTGAGCGACCCCACGTTCAACCGGTCCGGGGTGTCCTGCCACGAGCTGTACTACAAGGACAACTACCCGCGGCTGCAGCGCATCAAGGCGAAGTGGGATCCGCGGAACTTCTTCCGCCACCCCCAGTCGATCGAGCTGCCGGACAGCTGAGCGGCGCAGCACGGGCCGGGCGGGGCGCCGCGCGCCCGCCCGGCCCATGGCTGTGCCGCCCGGCCGCCGTGGGCGCCGCCGAGGCGAGGGTGATGTGCCGGTGCCAGCCCGCCAGGAGCGCCCCACGAAGTCGCGCGGCACCACCTCCTCACCGGTCTCGAAACATCCCGGTCCACCCGGCGGGTCGGCTTCGTCAGCCGCAGCGGCGGAGCGACCGGCGCGCTCATCAGGTCGGCCGGCCACAGCTGGGCCGGCGGGCGCTGCGGGCCGGGTCCAGCCAGTGCACCGGGCGGCGCAGCCCTTCTCGTCGACTCCATGATCTGCCGGGATGCGCAGCGAGCCCACCACCACAGCCGTGGGGCGCGCTCCGCTCCGGATACGCCGCCAGCCCGGCGCGCAGCGGGCGCCAGTCCCGCGTGGAGCTGGAGATGAAGTGGATGGCGCCGCCATCGGTGACGACGTCGTCGCAGATCGCGCCGTCGTCGCCACCGCTGCCCCGGCCCGCCCCCGGCCCGCCCCCGGCCGCCGTTGCCGTCGTCGCCGTGGTCCGGCCCGGCACCGGGTCAGGAGGCCTGCCGCGCCTGCGGGGCCGCCGCCGCGGAGAGCACGGCGACGGTGTGCGCGGCCGAGGCGAGGGTGGTGTGGCGGTGCCAGCCACCGTAGGAGCGGCCGACGTAGTCACGGATGCCCACCTGACACGTCACCTCGTCGAAGTCGCGGTCGACGCGGCGCGCGGCGTCGCCGAAGCGCAGCACCGAGGCGGCCGGATGGGGCAGGTCGGTCAGCCACATCTCGGCTGGCCCGCGCCGTCCCGGAGTGTTCACACCGACCAGCGACAGCGGCGCCCCGCCCGGGCCCGCCCCCGGCACCCGCACCCCGACCGCCGCCACCAGCGCGGTCCTGCGGACCGCGGGCAGCGAACGTGAGACGGTCTCCAGGCGGGCCATGGGCCGGAACAGGGCCCGCGCCGCCTGCATGATCTCCGGAGCGGTCAGCAGGTGCGCGCCGTGGCCGGTCAACGCGGGATCGTGCACCGTCAACGGCAGGTCGCCGTGGACCCGCACCATGGCCGGGAAGCCCATGGCGCGCAGGCCGCGCACCGTGGCGGCGGGGTCGGCCTCCTCGATGTCGACGACGACCGGCTGCGCCGGCAGCTCCCAGGCGGCCAGGCTCTCCCGGCAGGCCGTCAGCACACAGTCGCCCAGCGTCTCGGGCCCCACCTCGCACGGGATGGAGGCCTGATTGCGGCGCAGCCCGTCCTTGATCCAGGCTTGCGGCAGGTACAGCCGCCAGCTGAACGGCGCCGTGATGGTGTCGGCGACACCCCACACCCCCACGGCCCGCTGGGCGTTGAGCGCCTGTCCCTCGTCGACCGAGAAGTACCGGCTGACTCCCACCGAGTGGCGCCCCACCTTCGGAATCGTCATCAGGCGCGCGACGTAGGCCTGCGGCGGCGCGAGGCGGGTCAGGTACCCGGCCAGGGACCGGCGCACCGGAATCCAGTCCCAGGTGGAGCTGCAGATGAAGTGATGGAGGCTCTGGCCAGTGCTGCTGCCCTTCAGCGCCGCCATGTTCCGTATCGACTTACGGCCGCGGGTGGAGAGCAGTCCGTGGACGTACTCCATGCCGCGGCGCCGCTGGTCGCTGCGGCGCAGTGTCGCGAACAGCTCCGTGCCCAGGTCGTCGAGCGCGTCCCCGAGCACGGCTTCGGGCCGAATGAGAGCAGTACTCATATGACTCCTCAGTCGATTCCTTTCACGCCGTGCGGACCGCTCAATTCACGCCGTGCGGTCGGTTCGATTCACGCCGTGCAGTCGGCTCCACATTAGGAATCGGAGGTAGCCGTAATGAATGACAAGGGCCTAGCAAGGTTCAGCGGTTGGGGCGCCCTCGGTACATGACTGCTTCGAGCCCGAGCACCCTGAGACGGTTGACCGGGGACACCCCTGAACAGCACAGTCTGCTGCGGGAGTTGAACCACGCAGCGGAGACGGGTGAAAATGGGACGCTCAAAGAAGGTCATCCTCGCGGAACCGCGCAGTTTCTGCGCCGGTGTGCGCCGGGCCATATCGATTATCGAGCTGGCGTTGGAACGCCATGGAACTCCGCTTTATGTGCGCAAGGAAATCGTGCACAACCACTATGTGGTGCGGCAGTTGGAACAGCGCGGCGTGCGGTTCGTGGACTCCGAGGAGGAGGTTCCCGAGGGGGCGGTGTGCGTGTTCTCCGCGCACGGCGTCTCGCCCGAGGTGCGGCGCAACGCGCAGGCCCGCCGGCTGGACGTGATCGACGCCACCTGCCCGTTGGTGTCCAAGGTGCACCAGGAGGCCAAGCGGTTCGCCCGGGAGGGGCGCACGCTGCTGCTGGTGGGCCACGCCGGGCACGAGGAGGTCGAGGGGACCTTCGGGCACGCGCCCGACCGCACGGTGATCGTGGAGACCGTGGAGGACGCCGAGCGGCTGGACCTGCCGGCCGACACCCCGGTGGCCTTCCTCACCCAGACGACGCTGTCGGTGGACGAGACGCGCGACATCATCGAGGTGCTGCGCCGCCGCTTCACCGATCTGCGGGGCCCGGGAACCGACGACATCTGTTTCGCCAGCCAGAACAGGCAGGACGCCGTCAAACAGGTCGTGCCGCGCTCGGACCTGATGCTCGTGGTCGGTTCCCGGAATTCCAGCAATTCGCTTCGGATGGTCGAGGTGGCGCGGCGGCTCGGTGTTCCCGCCTATCTTGTCCCGGACGTCACGGAATTCGACGAGAGCTGGCTCGAAGGAGTGTCGGCGGTGGGCCTGAGCGCAGGTGCCAGTGCCCCGGAAATCCTCGTCGACCAGGTTCTGGAAAGGCTCGCGGAATTCGGTTACCGCGATATCGAAATCATGCAGGTGGCGCAGGAGGACGTGGTCTTTCATCCGCCGACGCACCTCATCGACACGGCGAAGGCCGGCTGACCGGCCGGACAGGAGAGGGAGCAATTGATGACGACCGCGGTGACAGACCGGCTCACAGTGCGCCACGCCCGTGCCGAGGTGCTGCGCAGGGCCGAGCGACGTCTCGGCGAGCTCCTCGCCGACGAACGCGCCCGCTGGAGCGGTGTCGACGAACGGGGCGCGGTGCCCGTGGACACCGTGACCTCCCTGGTCGACGCGGGCGGCAAGCGGCTGCGCCCCGCCTTCTGCGTGACGGGCTACCTGGCCGCGGGAGGCGACCCCGACGACCCGGCGGTGGCCGACGCCGCCTCCGCCATCGAGCTGATCCACACCGGCGCGCTGCTGCACGACGACGTGCTCGACGCGTCCGACACCCGCCGCGGGGCCCCCGCGGCGCACGTCCGGCACGCCACGGTCCACGCCGAGCGCGGCTGGCGGGGCGAGTCACGCCGCTACGGCGAGGGCGTGGCCGTGATCTCCGGTGTACTGGCCATGCTCTACGCCGACCGCCTCACCCGCGACCTGCCGCCGAGCGCCCGTGACGTGTGGGGCGAGATGGTCACCGAGATCCAGATCGGCCAGCACCTGGACGTGGCCGTGGCCGCGGAGGGGGTGATCGCGCCGGAGCTGTCGCGGTGGATCGCGATCTGCAAGTCCGGCCGCTACAGCATCACGCGTCCCCTGCTGCTGGGCGCCGCGCTCGCCGGACGGCCCGACCTGACGGCCGCGTTCGAGGAGTACGGCGAGAGCCTCGGACTCGCCTTCCAGCTGCGCGACGACCTCATCGGCGTGTTCGGCGACAGCACCGTGGCCGGCAAGCCGGTCGGACTGGATTTGGAACAGCACAAGATGACGCTGCTCCTCGCCGAGGCCGCGGAGCGCGACCAGCAGGTGCGCCTGCTCGTCAACCGCCCCGAATGGGACACGGCGGCGCTGCTCGACCTGCTCGGCGAGAGCAGGACCCGGATCGAAGAGCGCATCGACGCGCTCGTGGAACGCGCCGGCGTGGCCCTCGACCAGGCCGCGATCGAACCGGTGTGGCGGGAGGAACTGAGTGAGATGGCCCTCGAAGTCGCCTACCGGGACCGGTGATCGCATGTCGTTGCTGGAAACCGTGCACGGCCCGGAGCGCCTCCGGGAACTGAGTACGGAGGAACTGGTCACGCTCGCCGCGGAGATCCGCGCCTTCCTCGTCGACCGGGTCTGTGCGACCGGCGGACACCTCGGCCCCAACCTCGGGGTGGTGGAGCTGACCCTCGCCCTGCACCGGGTCTTCGACTCGCCCCGCGACCGGCTGGTGTGGGACACCGGTCACCAGGCGTACGTGCACAAGATCGTCACCGGGCGGGCGGCCGGGTTCGCCCGGCTGCGCCGGCAGGGCGGCCTGTCCGGCTACCCGAACCCGGCGGAGTCCGAGCACGACCTGGTGGCGAACTCCCACGCGTCCACGGCGCTGTCGTACGCCGACGGCCTGGCGCGCGCCGACGCCCACCGAGGACGCACCGACCGGGCCGTGGTCGCCGTCATCGGCGACGGGGCGATGACCGGCGGCATGGCGTGGGAGGCCCTGAACAACATCGCGGGCGGACCGGACCGGCCGCTGGTGATCGTGCTCAACGACAACCAGCGCTCCTACGCCCTCACCCAGGGCGGCTTCGCCGACCACCTGGGGGAGCTGCGTGCCGGACGGCGGGGCGTCCCCGGCCTGTTCGAACAGCTGGGCCTGGCCTACCTCGGCCCGGTCGACGGGCACGACGTGCCGGTGCTGGAGGAGACGCTGCGCCGCGCACGGGACCTGCGCAGGCCCGTCGTCGTGCACGTGGTCACCGAGAAGGGCCGCGGGTACACGGTGACGGAGCGGAACGAGCTGGACCGGGGCCACGCCGTCAAGCCGATGGACCCCGGGACGGGACGGCCGCTGAAGGGTTCCGCCGGGCCGTCGTTCACCTCCGTCTTCGGACGCGAGCTCGTCCGCATCGCCGAGCGCCGGCCGGACGTCGTGGCGATCACGGCGGCCATGCTGGAGCCGACGGGGCTGCTGCCGATGCAGCAGCGCTTCCCGAAGCGGGTCATCGACGTCGGCATCGCGGAGCAGCACGCGGTCACCATGGCCGCGGGCATGTCCCTGGGCGGCCTCCACCCGGTCGTCGCCATCTACTCCACCTTCGTCAACCGCGCCTTCGACCAGCTGCTGATGGACGTGGCTCTGCACGGCAGGGCGGTGACGTTCGTCCTCGACCGGTCCGGTGTCACCGGCGACGACGGTCCCAGCCACAACGGTATGTGGGACCTGTCGGTGCTCCAGGTGGTGCCGGGGCTGCGGATCGCCGCCCCGCGGGACGGCGCCCGCCTCGCCGAGCTGCTCGCGGAGGCCGTCGAGTGGGAGGAGGGCCCGACCCTGGTGCGCTTCCCCAAGGGCCCGACGGGCGACGACATCCCCGCCAGGACGACGTTCGCCGGCACCGACGTACTGCACCGCGCGGGACCGCTCGACGTGCTGGTCGTCTCGGTCGGAGCGCTGGCCCCGGTGGCGCTGCAGGTGGCCGAGGTGCTGTGGGCGCAGGGCGTCGGCGCGACGGTCGTCGACCCGCGCTGGGTGACGCCGGTCAACCCGACGCTCGCCGACATGGCGCGCCGGCACCGCCTCGCCATCACCGTCGAGGACAACAGCCGCATCGGCGGCGTGGGTTCGGCCATCGCCCAGTTCCTGCGCGACGAAGGGGTGCGCACGCCGATGCGGGAGTTCGGCATCCCCCGGCGCTTCCTCCAGCACGGCAGCCGCGCCGAGGTGCTCTCGGGCTGCGGGCTGACCGCGCAGGACATCGCCAGGGCCGTGGTGGAGGAGATCAGCGGTCCGGTCGAGGACCGCATCAACACCGGGAGTGTCGACTTCCAGCGGGAGATGGCCCGCCTCATCGAGCAGGAACGCGGAGGAGAGACACGATGACGACGGTCGGTCTGGGAATGCCGTCGGTCAGGCCGCAGGCGGTTCTGCCGCCGCTGGCCCGGCGACGCGAGTCCCGTCAGATCATGGTGGGTTCGGTGCCGGTCGGCGGGGACGCGCCGGTGTCGGTGCAGTCCATGACGACGACCGTGACCGCGGACGTCAACGCCACGCTGCAGCAGATCGCCGAACTGACGGCGGCGGGCTGCCAGATCGTCCGGGTCGCGGTCCCCTCCGCCGACGACGTGGCCGCGCTGCCCGCCATCGCCAGGAAGTCGCCCATCCCGGTGATCGCCGACATCCACTTCCAGCCCAAGTACGTGTTCGCGGCCATCGACGCCGGATGCGCGGCCGTGCGCGTCAACCCGGGGAACATCAAGAAGTTCGACGACAGGGTCGGTGAGATCGCCAAGGAGGCGGCGAACGCCGGCATCCCGATCCGCATCGGCGTCAACGCCGGCTCGCTGGACCGCCGGCTGCTCGAGAAGTACGGCAGGGCCACCCCGGAGGCGCTGGTCGAGTCGGCGCTGTGGGAGTGCTCGCTCTTCGAGGAGCACGGCTTCCGCGACATCAAGATCTCGGTCAAGCACAACGACCCCGTGGTCATGATCGCCGCCTACCGGCTGCTCGCCCAGCGCTGCGACTACCCCCTGCACCTCGGGGTGACCGAGGCCGGCCCGGCCTTCCAGGGCACGATCAAGTCCGCGGTGGCGTTCGGAGCGCTGCTGTCCGAGGGGATCGGCGACACCATCCGCGTCTCCCTGTCGGCGCCGCCGGTGGAGGAGGTCAAGGTCGGCACGCAGATCCTGGAGGCGCTGGCCCTGCGCGAGCGGGGGCTGGACATCGTCTCCTGCCCCTCCTGCGGGCGGGCCCAGGTGGACGTGCACACCCTGGCGGAGAAGGTCTCGGCGGCGCTGGAGGGATTCCCCGCGGCGCTGCGGGTGGCCGTCATGGGCTGTGTCGTGAACGGGCCGGGCGAGGCCCGGGAGGCCGATCTGGGTGTGGCGTCCGGCAACGGCAAGGGACAGATCTTCGTGAAGGGGAAGGTGATCAAGACGGTTCCGGAGTCGCAGATCGTCGAGACGCTGGTGGAGGAGGCCGTCCGGATCGCCGAGGAGCGCGGCGAGTCGGTCGGCGGGGCGGGCCCCGTGATCGTCACCCCGTCCTGACCCCACGCCCCCTTCGTGCCGACGACGGTCCGCGGGTCACCCGCGGGCCGTCGTCGCGTGCCGGGGAGTTGACATTCTTCGTGGTCTTTGAGGAAGGTTTTGCGCCAACCAGCCGTGCCCCGCTCGCGTCCGCGACGGCGCGCCACCGGCTCGGGCAACGGTCCGACGACAGGGAACGCACAAGTGACTCGGGGGTGTTGAGCGGCACAGAAAACGGGTCGCGCCGTTCCGCGGGAAGCGATGGCCGGAGAGGGTCGGCTGGAAACGCTTCGCTCAAGCGCGCGACTAACTTACCGTGGCACTGTCCGGAACAGGATGGAAACGGGGGTGACTGCACGTGGTGTGCGGCAGATGTCGTGCGCGGCCGCGGACGGGAGCCGCCGCGCCCGGCAGGCCGGGACGGAGCGTCCGGCTCCCCGGCTGCGGCGCGGTTCCCGCCCCGCCGTCCCGAGACAGCGACGTTCCTCCGGCTCCCCCGAGGTGCTCTCGCGCCGGGTCACCGTAGGCACGGTGGGGAACACCTCGGCTCGTCCTGCGCACGAGCTTGCCGGAAATCAGCGGGATCGATTCTTCACGTGTGTCCGTTGATCCATAGGGGCTGCCCATGTACCCGATCAGTGCGAGCACCACCATTGACGACCTCAGCGCCGGCGGACCGGGTCTGCTCACCGTCGCCAACCGCTGCCTCGTGGGCCGGCAGGAGGAGCGGGCCGAACTGCGCGGACTCCTCGGCAACCCGGCCGTCCGCGTCGTCACCGTCATCGGCCCCGCCGGAGTCGGCAAGAGCCGGTTCGCCGCGGCCGCGTACGCCGACGTCGCCCAGTCCTTCGAGGACGGCAGCTGGGCCGTCGACCTGAACGACGTCCACCCCGGCCGGGACCCCGAGACGCTGCTCGCGGAGATCCTCGGCCTGGAGACCGCCACCGGCCGGCCCGTGCACACCCTGCTGCGCGCCTACTTCCGGCCCCGCCGCTCCCTGCTCCTGCTGGACGGCTGCGACCGGATGCGCGCCGCGCTCGTACCGGCCGTCACCCGCCTGGTCAACGACTGCCCCGGGCTCACCGTCCTGATGACCGGGAACGAACGACTCGGCATCTACGGCGAGGTGCTGCTGCGCCTGCGCCCCCTGGAGCTGCCCCCGGCCGACCGGGAGCCGGACCTGGACGAGCTGCGGGAGATCCCCTCGGTCAAGCTGTTCCTGGAACGCACCGTCGTCAGCCGCCCCAATTTCGCGCTCACCGAGCACAACCGCGACGCGGTGGTGCGGCTCTGCCGCCGTACCGACGGCCTGCCGATGGCCATCGAGTTCGCCGCCGCCCGCATGAAGATGCTCTCCCCGCAGCGCCTCCTGGACGAACTCGGCACCAGCCTCGACGCCCTGTCCGGGACCGAGTTCGACACCCTGTCCCGGCACCGCAGCATGGGCGCCGCCATCGCCCGCCAGCTCGACACGCTGGACAAGGACGAGCGGGCCCTGCTCAGACGGCTCGCCGTGTTCCACCGGGCCTTCGACCTGCCCACCGCCCAGGCGCTGTGGTCGGGCGGCGTCAGCGAACTCCAGCGCCTGCTGGAGACGTTCGTCGACAAGAGCCTGCTGCACACCGAGGAGTGCGCCGACGGCGAGCTCATCATCTCCATGCTCGGCCTCACCCGGCAGTTCCTGCTGGAGGAGGCGCACACGCTGGGGGAGGACCAGGAGCTCTCCGCGGCGCACGCCGCGTTCTGCGTCGACCTCACCGAGAGCGCCGGGAGCGGGCTGCGCGGCCCCGACCAGAGCCGGTGGCTGCTCCTGATCGACTACTGGCGGCAGGACCTCACCAGCGCGCTGGACTTCCTCGCGCGCACGGGTGACACCGCGGACCTGGTCGCGATCGCCGTGAACCTGCGCGAGTACTGGCAGGCCCGCGGGGAGATCAGGGAGGGCATCACCCGGCTGCGGGCCGGCCTCGACGACGCCGGCGGTCTCACCCTGGCCCAGCAGGCAAGGGGGCGCCTGGCACTCGCCGAACTCCTGCTGGACGCCGGCGAGATGACGGCGGCCGAGGACAACCTCGGCAAGGCCCGTGCCGCGTACGAGGAACTCGGCGATGCCGCCGGGGTCGCGGCCTGCATGCGCGGCGCCGGGCTCGTCGCACTGCGGCGCGGGGACCTGGTCGAGGCCGACCGCCGTCTCGAGGACTGCGTGGCCGCCGCCACGGACGACGACCGGGCGGAACACGCCGAGGTGCTGCGCGTCCTCGCGGAGGTCCGCCGCGCCGAAGGCGACGCGGCCTGCGCGCGCAGGCTCGCCGAGGAGGCGCTGGAGTTCTTCGAGCGGCAGCGGGACGTCCGCAACATCGCGCTCACCCGTCTCGTCCTGGGCGACGTGGCCTTCGCCCTGGGCGACCAGGACGGCGCCGTCGACCTGTACCGATCAGCCCTGCGGGACATCGCCGAGCTGGGGCACCTGGCGCTGTGCGCGCTCGGCCTGGAGAAGTTCACGCTCCTGCTCACCCGCAGCCGGGGTCAGTCGATGGAGACCTGGCGCCGGGCGGCACGGGCCCTGGGAGCGGCGGCGGGCATCCGGGCCGCCACCGGCTGCGCCGCGCCCGCCCCCGTGCGCATGGAGGTGGACGCGGTCACCGCACTCACCCGGGTACGTCTGGGCGAGGAGGAGGCCGCAAAGCTCGCCGCCGAGGGCCGGCAGTCGCCGCCGGAGGCCGCGGTCGCCGCCGTGCTGACCCCTTCCGGGAGCGTCGAGCCGGACCGCGCACCGGACGGCGCCGGTAACCCCCTCACCCCGCGGGAGCGGGAGGTGGCCGAACTGGTGGCCAACGGCCTCACCAACCGGGAGATAGCCCGCCGCCTCGGCATCGCCGAGTGGACGGCCGTGAACCACGTACGCAAGATCATGCGCAAGCTGGCGTGCACCTCACGGGTCCAGGTCGCCAGCTGGATGTCCAAGCAGGACTCCGCCCGCCGGAGCCGGCCGACGGCACTGCGGCCCACCGGCGCGCGCGCCTCCCGGGTCTAGAGAGCCCGCAAACCGGCGTCGAAGGCGGGGCCCGGTAGGCGGAGCGGCGGTGGTGCCACTGCTCCGCGTACCGGGCCCCGCACGCTCAGAACCAGTGGTGCGCCACGTTGAACAGCAGCACACAGGCGACGGTCGTCCGGAAGACCACCACGCCACGGGAGCGTGCCAGCAGCGCGTGGCCGTCGCGCAGGAAGGAGACGTACTGGCGCAGCCGCAGCGCCATCAGCGGCACGGTCGCCACCACGAACCACCCGGGGATCCATCCCGCGGCGTACGGCCCGAGGATCACCAGGAGGTTCACCGCCGTCAGCGCCCCCAGGAACACCTGGTTGCCGCGCTTCGACGTCATCACCGCGACGGTGCGCCGGCCCACCGCCGCGTCCCCCTCGATGTCCTGGGTGTTGGAGTAGCCGGATATCAGCAGCTGCCCGAACCCGAACAGCAGCGCCTCCACCAGCACCAGCGCGGGCAGGTCACCGGCGGTCAGGGAGTAGGGGGACAGCACGAACGCCGTGGCCGAGAAGAGCAGCAGCAGCTCACCGAGCCCGACGTAGCTGAGCTTCAGACCCCACGAGTACTGCGGGCTGAACACGAGCAGCAGCGTGGTGACCACGACACCCCACACGGGCGCGTGCGGTGCCGCGAGCACCGCCACCAGCCACCACAGCGCCCCCCACCCCAGGGCCAGGTACCCGAACCGCTGCGCCTGGTGCACGGTGAGCTCGCCGGTCAGCAGCGGCTTGCGCTTGAGCGGCCGCAGCTCGGTGTTGCCGTCGGAGAGGTAGTTCGCCGTGTCGCTGCCGTCCTTGACGCCGGTCACGTCGTCCAGCGTCATGACCGCGGACAGCACGCCCACCTTCCCCAGGGCGAACACCAGCAGCGTCAGGAGCACCTGCCCGTCCAGGCGGGCGCCCGGCTCCATCGCCGTCCACACGATGACCAGCGCGAGGAGGAAGTCGAGGACGAACTGGAACTTGACCAGCCTGGCGTACCTGCCGAGTCGCTGCAGAACGCCTGCTTCGGGGGCCACTTGCATACCCGCAGCCACCATGGAGTGAGTCCTTACTGTCGGGCCGGGGACGCCCCCTCAGAGCGTCACCGCGGCGGTGTTGAGACAGGCGAGCAGTGAACGTGCCTGCACGTTGACGTACCGGCTGTGCCGCACCAGCGCGTTGAGCTGCCCGGGCGTGATCCAGCAGAACCCCGCAGGCGGCTCGGTGGGTGCCTGCGACTCGTCCGCCTCGACGAACAGGTAACGGCTCTGCGCGTGATAGAAGCGGCCGCCCTCCTCGGAGTGCACCGCCTCGTAGCGGATCTGCTTCTCGTCGGCGCCGAGCACGAGGTCGAGGAAGCGCGGGCGCTGTGCGGGGCCGAGATGGCGGTAGTTGTCCGGTACGCACTGCACCGTCGGCGCCAGCTCCAGCGTCTCCAGGAGGCCACCCTCCGGGAGGGCCCGCACGAGCAGGTGCGGGACACCGCCGAAGCGACGGGTCACGAACGCCGTGACCCCGAGACCGAGCGGTTCGATCAAGGGCTGGGTCCACTGCGCGACCTCCCGGCCGGCGGCCTCCACCGCGACCGCCATCACGCGGAAGTAGCCCTCCGGCACATGGTCGATGGACCAGTCGCCGCGCACCCAGTTCGTCACCTCGGCGAGCGGCACCGACCGCACCCGGCGGTCGTGGCGGGCGCGCTCGGCGGTGATCCAGGACAGCAGCCCCAGGTCGGAATGGAGCGCTCCGGTCTCGGCCGGCTGCACCGGGGCGCAGGCGAGGACGGTACGCGCGTCCATGTTCACCACGTTGTCGAGGCGCAGCAGCTCCCCGATCTGCCCGAGGGTCAGCCAGCAGAAGCCGTCCTCCAGCGGGACCTCGCCCTCCGCCTCCACCAGCATGTTCCGGTTGGCCTTGCGCAGGAACCAGGAGCCGTGCTCCGACTGGAGCACATCGGCGATCACCCGCTCCGGCGGTACGTTCAGGAAGTACTCGAGGTACTTCACGTCCGCTCCCTGGTGCACCTTCGTGTAGTTGCTGCGGGTCGCCTGCACGGTCGGCGACAACTGCACCAGGTTGGGGTTGCCCGGCTCCATCTTCGCCTGCATCAGGAAGTGCAGGACGCCGTCGAACTCCTTGGCCAGGATGCCCAGGATGCCGACCTCCGGCTGGTTGATGATCGGCTGGCGCCACTCCGGGACCGGGTTCTCGGGATGGGTGACGTGGATGCCCTCCACCGTGAAGAACCGGCCGCTGCGGTGCACGAGGTTGCCGGTCCCCGGCGCGAAGGACCAGCTGTCGAGGTCGGCGAACGGGATGCGCTCCACCCGGTACCGGTGGGTCCGCGCGCGTTCCGCCAGCCACGGCACGAACTCCTCGGTACGCGGACCGCGGCCGTGCGCGGTGAGCACCGAGCGGATGAGGCGGTCCGGTCCGGCCGCCTGCTCGTCGCGGCTGCGCAGGGCCGGTGCCGGCGCGCTCATCGGACCGCCTCCGAGGTGGCGGCGTACTTGACGTCCTTCCACCAGCCGGGGTGGTCCCGGTACCAGTCGACGGTCTCGCGCAGACCGCGCTCGAACGGCACCGCCGGCTCGAAGCCCAGCTCCTCGCGGATCTTCGTGCCGTCGAGGGAGTAGCGGTCGTCGTGCCCCAGCCGGTCGGCCACCCGGCGGACGGCGGACGCGTCGGCGCCGCACAGCTGAAGCAGCTGGTGGGTGAGCTCCAGGTTGGTCCGCTCGACACCCCCTCCCACGTTGTAGACCTCCCCGGCCCGGCCCCTGGCGCGCACCATCTCCACGGCGCGGCAGTGGTCCTCGACGTGGATCCACTCGCGGACGTTGTGCCCGTCCCCGTACAGCGGCACCGGCTTGCCCTCCAGGAGGTTGGTGACGAAGAGCGGGATGAGCTTCTCGGTGTGCTGGTAGGGGCCGTAGTTGTTGGAACAGCGAGTGATCGACACGTCCAGCCCGTGGGTGCGCCAGCAGGAGCGGACCACGAGGTCGGAGGCGGCCTTGGACGCCGCGTAGGGCGAGTTGGGCGCCAGCGGCCAGGTCTCGGTCCACGACCCGGACGCGATCGACCCGTAGACCTCGTCGGTGGAGACGTGCACGATCCGCTCCACGCCGGCGAGGCGCGCGCAGTCGAGCAGCACCTGGGTGCCCATGACGTTGGTGCGGACGAAGTCGGCGGCGGCCGCCACGGAGCGGTCGACGTGCGACTCGGCCGCGAAGTGCACGATCGAGTCGTGGCCGGGCAGCAGCTCCCGCAGCAGTCCGGCGTCGCAGATGTCGCCGTGGACGAAGTCCAGACGCTCCGCGCCGACCGGCAGGTTGGCGAGGTTGCCGCTGTAGGTCAGCTTGTCGACGACGGTGACCCGGGCGCCGACGGCCTGCGGATAGCGGTCGTCGAGCACGGCGCGCACGTAGTGCGAGCCGATGAAGCCGGCGCCGCCCGTGACCAGGATTCTCATGATGCGACCTCCACCCGGGAGTCGTCCCCGACGATCAGCCGGTGCCGGCGGGTGGCCGTCACCGAGGCGGTCCTGCCGATGAGCGAGCCGCTCAGCCCGCGCAGGTCCGACAGTGAGGACCCGTCCTGCACGATCGAGTCCTCGATGAGCGTGCGCCGCACCGCGCACCCGGCGCCGATCGCGGTGTAGCGCCCGAGGTGGCTGTCCTCCACCACGCTCCCGGGGCCGATGTACGCCGGCCCCTCGATGCGGGAGCGCACCACGCGCGCACCCGGGGAGAGCACCACCGGACCGGTCAGTACGCTGGCGTCGTCCACCTCGCCGTGCCGCTGCGGGCGCACCTCGTCCAGCAGCCTGCGATTGGATTCGAGGACGGCGTCGACGTTCCCGGTGTCGGCCCAGAAACCGAAGTACTCGCTCGCCTTCACCCGGGCTCCGTGCTCCACGAGCCACTGGATCGCGTCGGTGATCTCCAGCTCCCCGCGCGCGCTCGGCCGAATGCTGTCGACCGCCCGGTGAATGGCCGGAGTGAAGAAGTAGACACCGACCAGGGCGAGATCGCTGCGCGGTACGGCCGGTTTCTCGGCCAGCCGGGTCACCGTGGCCGACTCGTCGATCTCGGCGACCCCGAAAGCCCGCGGATCGGCGACTTTCTGGACGACGATCTGGGCGTCCGGCCGCTGCGCGGTGAAAGTCCGCGCGATTTCCGTTATTCCCTCCGACAGGACATTGTCGCCGAGGTGCATCAGGAAATCGTCGGCACCCAGGAATTCCCGGGCGACCAGCACGCAGTGGGCCAGCCCGAGTGGCTGTGCCTGGTGGATGTAGGTGATGCGGGCGCCGAACCGGGACCCGTCGCCCATCACCTCGCGGATCTTCTCCGACCGGTCGCCGACGATCACGCCGATATCGGTGATGCCCGCAGCCAGGATATTGTCGATGACATGTTCCAGAACCGCCTTGCCGGCGACCGGAATCAGCTGTTTCGGCGTGGAATAGGTGAAGGGCCGAAGCCGGGTTCCCATCCCGCCGGACAGTACGAGAGCCTTCACTTTGTCCTTCCGGATCGATTCTTCGGCCAATGGGTGATGTCCGTAGGATTTTCCGGGAGTGCGTAAGTGAGGCTAACGGCGCCGCCGCGGAGGTCCGTTGATATGTTCTTGGACTCTGTCATGTCCTGCTTGGCGTGACGCACTCAGTGCTATTCACTCATGCCGGAAGGGCAATCCGGCCGGTGCCGCCGGGCAGGGGAGGCGGGAGCCGAGCCGGTGTACGGGGCAAGGCACCGCGGTCGGTGCACGGGGCGGGGCGCCGCGGTCGGCGCCGTGCGGGCCCAGGCGCGTGCCCGGCCGCACGGCCCGTGGGTCACACCTGCTCGCCGGCCGCCCTCTCCTGCGCCGCCTCCTCGGGGCTCAGCGTTCCGCCCCGTTCGTAGGCGGTGGTGAACCGCTCCTCGCCCAGCCGCTCACGGGCGCCCGCCGCGATCCGGTCCACGTCGTCCCGCTCGCCCTCGGGCAGGGGAGTGCCCACGCGTGCCCGGGCCGCGGCGGCCGCGCCGAGCAGGCACGCCGCCCGCTCGGCGTGGCCAGCCAGGAGCTGCGCCCCGGCCAGACCCTCCAGACCCAGGGCAACCGCTCGGGGATCACCCGACTCCTGCGCCACCCTCAGGCCGTCCCGCTGCAACTCCAGGGCGGTCCGCGGGTCACCGCGCAACTCGGCGACGAACCCGAGCTCGGCGAGGATCAGCGCGGGCACGCCGGGCTGGTAGCCCATGCGCCGGTGCACGTCGAGCACGTTGCGCAGGTGACGCTCGGCAGTGTCCAGGTCGCCCTCCCGGCGGGCCCCCATGGCGAGCCCCATCTCGGCGAACTGCTCGCCGAAGTCGTCCGACTGCCCCACGGCGAGCCGCCGGGCCCGCTCGTGGTACTCCCGGGCCATCGCGTAGTCCCGGGTGAGCAGGGAGATCCGGCCCAGCCCCGAGAGGTGGAACGACACCTCGGGCCACAGCTCCAGGTCCTCCGCCATGCGCAGCCCGTCGCGCAGCAGCCGCCCGGCCTGCGGGTAGTCCCCGACCACCTCGGCCAGCGTCTGCAGCGGCACCATGGCCCGCAACTGCCCCCACCGGTCGCCCAGTTCGCGGAAGATCCCCAGGCTCTGCTCGCCGTACCTGCGCAGCGCGCCGAACTCGCCGCGCAGCTTGGCGATGAACGCCCGGCTGCTCAGCGCCGCCGCCGTGCCCCAGCGGTCCTCCAGCGACCGGAACGTCATCAGCGCCCGCTCGACCAGCTCCTCGCTGGGCCCCAGGTCCCCGACGCCGTACAGGTTGGACCCCAGGAACCACTGGGCGTGCGCCTCGCCGCCGGGGTCGTCCAGCTCCTCGTAGGGGCGCAGCGCGGCGCGGTACTCGGCGAGCGGGTCCTTGCCGCCGCCGAGGAGCAGCCTGGTCCCGCCCAGCCAGGCCGTCGCCTCGGCGACGGCCGGGGTGACCGGGGTCCGCGGCACCAGGGCGAGCGCCGCGGTCAGGGAACGTTCCGCCTCGCGGTTGCGGCCGCGCAGGTGCCAGTACCACGCCAGGGCGTTGACCAGCCGCAGGGCCAGCTCGCCGTCCCCGCTGTGCAGGGCGCTCTCCAGCGCGGTGCGCAGGTTCGCCGTCTCGCTGTCGAGCCGGCGCAGCCACTCCCGCTGCCCGTGGCCACGCAGATGCGGCCTGGCCCGCTCGGCGAACGCCGTGTAGTAGGCGCGGTGGCGCAGCCGCAGCGTCTCCAGCTCACCGCTCTCGCGCAACTGCTCCAGGCAGTACGCGGTGACGGACTCCAGCAGCCGGTAGCGCGGCCCGTCGACGCCGTCGCTCATGACCACCAGGGAGCAGTCCACCAGACGGGCCAGCAGGTCCAGCACCTCCGTGTGGTCCACGCCGGCACCCGCGCACAGTTCCTCCGCCGCCGCCAGCGAACAGCCGTCGGCGTGCACGGCCAGGCGGTGCAGCACCGCCCGCTCCCGGGTGCTCAGCAGGCCGCAGCTCCAGTCGATGACCGCGCGCAGCGTGCGGTGGCGCGCCGGTGCGTCACGGGTCCCGGCGGCCAGCAGCGTGAACCGGTCGTCGAGGCGGGCGGCCAGCTCGTGCACGCCCAGGGCGCGCACCCGGGTGGCCGCCATCTCCAGTGCCAGCGGGATACCGTCGAGGCGGCGGCAGACGGAGACCACGGGGGCGATGGTCTCCTCGCTCAGCCGGAAGCGGGGGGCGGCCGCGGCGGCCCGCGCCGCGAAGAGCTCGACGGCGCTGAACCGCAGCACGTCCTCGGTGCTCAGGCCCGCGGCGGACTGCGGCAGGTCCAGCGGAGGCACCTCCACGAGCCGCTCGCCGCCCACGCTGAGCGAGGTCTGGCTGGTGGTCATGATGTGCAGCCGCGGCGCCGCCCTGAGCAGCCGGGCCGCCAACTCGGCCACCGGCTCGACGACATGCTCGCAGTTGTCGAGGACCAGCAGGGCCCGCTCGTCGCCGAGGGCGTGCGCCACCCGCGCGGTGGAGGAGAGCGGGTCACCGTCGGGGGAGGGGGAGGAGGTGATGTCGTCGCGCACGCCGAGCACCGCCTCGACCACCTCGTGCACCTCCGTGGCCGACGTGGCGGAGCGGTCGAGGGAGGCGAACTCCGCCAGCCAGACACCGCCGGGGAACTCCGGGCCGACCGCGGCCGCGGTCGCCAGGGCGAGCTGGGTCTTGCCCACGCCGCCCGAGCCGGTGAGGGTCACCAGCCGGTGCCGGCCCACGAGTGCGCGCAGCCGCTCGATGAGCGCGTCCCTGCCGATCAGGTCGACCGGCGGCGCGGGCAGGTTCGTCGGCGGCCGGGCCGCGGTGGTGCTCGGCGACGGCGCGGCCGCCAGGGCCGGGCTCTGGGTGAGGATCGCCTGGTGCAGCGCGGCCAGCTCGGGGGAGGGGTCCACGCCCAGCTCCTCGGCGAGCCGCTCGCGCAGCTCCCCGTAACTGGTGAGGGCGGCGCTCTGCCGGCCGGCGAGATACAGGGCGCGGATGTGGGCCGTACGCAGCCGTTCCCGCAGCGGATGCGACCCCACCAGGTCTGCCAACTCGTCGGCGACCAGGGCGTGCTCGCCGAGTTCCAGCCGGGCCTCGGCCTGCTCCTCCAGCGCCGTCAGCCGCTGCTCCTCCAGGCGGTCGGCGGCGGTGCGGGCGAACTCCTCGTCGACGAAGTCGGCGAACGCCGGCCCCCGCCACAGGGCCAGCGCCTCGGTCAGCAGGTTCGTCCGGGTGCGGGGATCGGTGCTGTGGCGGGCGCGGGCCGTCAGGTCGAGGAAGCGGTCGGCGTCGACGGACCCGGGCGGGACCACGAGCTCGTAGCCGGGCGGGCGGGAGACCACCAGGTCCCGGCCGCCGGGCGCGGCGTCCTCCAAGGCCCGGCGCAGCTGCCACACCTTGTTCTGCAGGACGCCGGCGGGGTTGCTCGGCAGCTGCTCGCCCCACAGGTCGTCGATCAGCCGGTCCACGGACACGGGCCGGCCACGGTGGATCAACAGCGCGGTGAGCAGAGCACGCACCTTCAGCTCCGGCACCCGCACCGGCCGCCCTTCGTCCGTCCACACCGCCAGCGGGCCGAGCACCCCGAAACGCATGTGATCACGCTAGCCGAACCGGGCGGCCCGCGACAGGACGATGCGGCGCGAAGACGGCCGGTAGTTACCGGCCGGGAGCGACCGGGAGACGTCCGGCCGGGGCGTTCGGCCGACCGTGACCGGGGTGACCGGTGGGGCGTCCGGCCGGCCGTGACCGGGGCGTCCGGCCGGGGGTGACCGCGCGGCGCCGGCCAGGAGGCACCGGCCGAGAGGACCGAGAGGGACCGAGAGCGGACCGGGAGTGGGCCGGGAGCGGTGCCGGGCACCGTGGGAGCCGAGGACCCGAGCCCACGGAGGGGAACCATGCCTGAGCCGAAACTGCGGGTGTCCGTCATCATCGGCAGCATCCGCAACGGCCGATTCGGGCCCACGGCGGCCCGCTGGATCGCGGACGAGGCGGCCAAGCGCGAGGATCTCGCCGTCGACGTGATCGACCTGGCGAAAGTGTGGCTGCCCGACGTGCTGCCGGCGGACGAGCACGCGGAGCGGCCGGCCGCCGTCCAGGACCTGGCGCCGTGGCTGGCCCGCGCCGACGCGTTCATCATCGTGACCCCGGAGTACAACCACAGCTTCCCCGCCTCGCTCAAGAACGCCATCGACTGGTACGTCGACGAGTGGAAGGGCAAACCGGTCGCGTTCGTCTCCTACGGCGGCATCGCCGGCGGTCTGCGCGCCGTCGCCCATCTGCGCGAGATCCTGCCCGGTCTGCACGCCGTGACGGTCCGTGACTCCGTCGCCTTCCCCGAGTACTGGAACCGCTTCGACGAGCAGGGCCGGCCGGTGAACGCCACGGAGTGCGAGGCCGCCGCCAAGACGATGCTCGACCAGCTGACCTGGTGGGGGCGCACCCTGCGCGACGCGCGGGCCGTACGGCCCTACCCCGGCTGACGCTCCCCCGCACCGTTTACGTGGTCCGCACCACACCGTCCCCGACCCTGGAAGGACACCCATGTCATCTCATGTCTCCCCGGCGACGCCGGTGAAGGCAGGGACCCGTGAGTGGCTCGGTCTCGCCGTGCTCGCCCTGCCCACGCTGCTGCTGGCGCTCGATCAGAGCGTGCTCTTCCTCGCGCTGCCGCACCTGGCGGAGTCCCTGCACCCCACCGGCACCCAGACGCTGTGGATCATGGACATCTACGGCTTCATGATCGCCGGTTTCCTGGTCACCATGGGAACGCTCGGCGACCGGATCGGCCGGCGCAGGCTGCTGCTGATCGGCGCCACCTTCGTCGGCGCCACCTCACTGCTGGCGGCCTACTCCACCAGCGCCGAGATGCTGATCGCCACCCGGGCGCTGCTCGGTGTCGCCGCGGCCACCCTGATGCCCTCCACGCTCGCGCTGATCAGCAACATGTTCCAGGACCCGGGGCAGCGCGGTCGGGCCATCGCGGTGTGGGCCAGCTGCTTCATGGCGGGCACCGCGCTCGGCCCCATGATCGGCGGCGTGATGCTGGACTACTTCTGGTGGGGTTCGGTCTTCCTGCTCGGCGTCCCGGTCATGGTGATCCTGCTGATCGCCGGTCCCGTCCTGCTCCCCGAGTACCGTGACCCCGACGGCGGCCGGCTCGACCTGTTCAGCGTCGCGCTCTCCCTGGGCACCATCCTGCCGGTCATCTTCGGCCTCAAGGAGATCGCCCGCTACGGCTGGCAGCCGCTGCCCCTGCTGGTGATCGCGGCCGGCCTGGCCGTCGGTGTGCTCTTCGTCCGCCGCCAGACCCGGCTGACGCACCCGCTGCTCGACCTGCGCCTGTTCCGCTCCGGCGCCTTCACCTCGGCGCTGCTCGTGCTGATGCTGGCGATGGCCACCATGGGCGGCAGCTACCTGTTCATCACCGGCTACCTGCAGATGGTCGAGGGCCTGTCGCCCACCGCCGCCGGCATGTGGATGGTGCCGTCGGCGCTCGCCTCGATCGTGGCGGCGATGATCGCCCCCAGCCTGACCAAGCGGCTGCCCATGGGCCTGGTGATCGGCGGCGGTCTCACCCTGACGACCGTCGGCTACCTCCTGGTCGCGTTCGTCGACCCGGTGGGCGGGCTCCCGCTGCTGATCACCGGCTTCGTGATCGCCTTCTTCGGTACGGGACCGATCGGCGCCCTGGGCACCAACCTGGTGGTCAGCTCCGCCCCGCCGGAGAAGGGCGGTTCCGCCGCCTCCCTGTCCGAGACGAGCGGCGAGTTCGGCGTCTCGCTCGGCGTCGCGGCGTTCGGCAGCCTGGGCACCGCGCTCTACCGCGGGGACATCACCGTCCCGCAGGGCGTGCCGGCCGAGCAGGCCCAGGCGGTGCGCGACGGCATGGAAGGCGCGATCGTCGCCGCCCAGGAGCTGCCCTCTGACCTGCGCGACCAGGTGCTGGCCGCGGCGCGCGAGGCGTACACCGGCGGGCTGAACGTCGTCGGCGTCGTCTGCGCCTCGCTCATCGCCGTCACCGCGGTGCTGGCGGTGACCCTGCTGCGCAAGGTGGGCGGCACCCCGCCGGCCGAGGACGAGCCGGCCGCCGCCCGGCAGGAGTCCGTCCCGGCCGGTTCCTGACCGCCGAACGCCCCGGCGCGGGCCCTTCGCCACCCCGGCGAAGGGCCCGCGCCGTTTCTCCGCGCCGGGGCATGCCGCTGACCTGACACATGAGGCGGCCCGCTCATGGACCCCCCTGCCCGGCCGTCGACAGCATGGACTCGTGCGCTCGCGTCCCCGGCGCGTCAAACCGCCCGCCCTCGACACGCAAAGGAATCCGTCCATGGTCCCATGCCGAATCTGCGGTGGCCCGGTCGATGAGTTCTTCGACTTCGGCCGGCAGCCCGTCTCCGATTCCTTCGTGACGCCGGAGACGGCGGGCAGCGAGTTCTGCTTCCGGCTGGCCGCCGGAGTCTGCACCGAGTGCACCATGGTGCAGCTCATCGAAGAGGTGCCCCGCGAGAAGATGTTCCACGAGGACTACCCGTACCGCTCGGCGGGCTCGGCCGTGATGCGCGAGCACTTCGAGAAGTACGCGCACCGGCTGCTGGACGGCGAACTCGCCGTCGACGACCCGTTCGTGGTGGAGATCGGTTCCAACGACGGGACCATGCTGAAGACGATCGGCCAGGCCGGCGTGCGCCACCTCGGCGTCGACCCCTCCGCGCAGGTCGCCGAGTTCGCCAGGGCCGCGGGCGTGCGGGTGCGCACGGACTTCTTCCAGGACTCCAGCGCACGCGACATCGCCGCGGCCGACGGACCCGCCGACGTGATCTTCTCCGCGAACACCGTCAGCCACATCGCCTACATCGACTCGGTGTTCCGGGGCGTGGACGCGCTGCTCGGACCCGACGGCGTCTTCGTCATCGAGGACCGCTACCTGGGCTCGATCATCGGGCAGAACGCCTTCGACCAGATCTACGACGAGCACTTCTACCTCTTCTCGGTCGGCTCCGTGCAGGCCATGGCCCGGCGCTTCGGCTTCGAACTGGCCGACGTGGAGCCGCTGTCCGTGCACGGCGGGTCCATGCGGTACACCATCGCCCGGCCCGGACGGCGCACCGTCTCCGCGGCCGTCACCGAGCACATCGAGCGCGAGCGCGAGACGGGCCTGGGCCGGCCGGAGACCTACCACCGCTTCGCGCGGCACGTGGAGAAGAGCTGCCGCGACCTGGTGCGGCTGCTCACCGACCTGCGCGAGCAGGGCCACTCGGTGGTCGGCTACGGCGCCACCGCGAAGAGCGCCACCGTCCTCAACTACTGCGGGATCGGCCCCGACCTGGTCCCGTTCATCTGCGACAACACCCCGGCCAAGCAGGGCCGGCTCGCCCCGGGCACGCACATCCCCATCCGGCCGTCCGAGCAGTTCTCCCAGCCCTACCCCGACTACGCCCTGCTCTTCGCCTGGAACCACGCCGAGGAAATCCTGGCGAAGGAACGGGAGTTCCGGGCCGCGGGCGGCAAGTGGATCCTCTACGTGCCCGAGGTCCACATCGTCTGATCCCCCGCCAGGGACCACACAACGGGCCATGAAGGCCCCCGATCTCCAACCGGAAGGTGTCATGAACAAGTACGCCGGCAAGAAGGCCGTGGTCACCGGCGGCACCCACGGCATCGGCATGGCCGTGGTGAAGAAGCTCCTCGACGGCGGAGCGGAGGTGCTGCTCACCGGTCTCAACGAGAAGAACATCGAGGCCGCCCGCGCCGAACTCGGCCCGAGGGCCCACGTGCTGCGCTCCGACGCGGCGAGCATGTCCGACATCGACGCCCTCGGCACGGCGGTCCAGGAGACGCTGGGCGAGGTCGACTTCGTCTTCGTCAACGTCGGTTACCTGAAGTTCGGTTCCCTCAGCCAGGTCACCGAGGAAACCTACGACCGCATGTTCGACACCAACACCAAGGGCGCCTTCTTCACCGCGCAGCGGCTCGCGCCCCTGGTCAAGAACGGCGGCTCGTTCGTCTTCACCACCGCCGTCGCCGTCGGCATGGGCTTCGTCGCCACCAGCGTCGGCACCGGCATGAAGTCCGCCATCCGCGCCTTCTCCAAGGTCTTCGCCTCCGAGCTGCTGCCCCGCGGCATCCGCGTCAACACGGTCAGCCCCGGCTTCACCGACACCCCCACCATGGGCATCGCCGAGATCTCCGACGAACTGCGCGCCGCCAACATCAAGGAGGGCGTCGAGCTGACCCCCATGCGCCGCTTCGGCACCCCGGAGGAGGTCGCCGACGCGGTGCTCTTCCTCGGCTTCGACGCCACCTTCACCACCGGCGTCGACCTGCCCGTCGACGGCGGCCTCGGCCAGGGCCTGGAGTGGCCGCACGACGAGATCGTCGAACACTGACCCGGTCGGACCAGCAGACGGAGGTGGAGCGATGACCAGTCGCACACAACGCACCAGGACCGCGGTGATCGGCGGTGGCATGGCCGGCTGCGCCGCTGCCCGTCAACTGCTGCGCAGCGGCCGCGAGGTGGTCGTCTTCGAGGCGGCGGACGGACTCGGCGGCCGGGCCCGCTCCTGGCACCGCCCGGAGATCGAGCCCGACGTCGGCATCAACCTGATGTACGTCAGCTTCTACAAGCTGATGACCCAGCTCATCAAGGAGTACGGGCTGCAGGACGAGCTGATCCGGATCTCCAGCAACGTCTGGATCTCCGACCACGGCAAGGCCGTGCCGCTCTCCTCCGACTCCCCGCTCAGCCTCCTCGGCTACCGGCACGTCAAGCTGCGCGACCGGGTCGCCTTCCTGCTGACCACCCTCGCCCAGGTCGCCCGCAAGAAGCAGCTCGACCTGTTCGACCCGGTCAAGTCGGCCCCGTTCGACGACGGGCAGAGCGCCGCCGACTGGGGCTACCGGCGGGTCTCCAAGCGCGGCTTCGACTTCCTGCTGCGCCCCCAGATCGAGGGCTTCTGGAACTTCGCCTGCGAGGAGATCTCCGCCGTCCACGCCCGTGCCCTGCTCGCCTGGATGGGCGGCTCCGGCTTCTACGTGCTGCGCAACGGCATGGAGATCCTCGCCGAGAAGAACGCCGAGGGGGCCGGGCTGCGGCTGTCGCACGAGGTCACCGGCATCCAGCAGGACGGCACCGGCGTCGTCGTCGGCGCCGTCGGCCCGGACGGCACCCCGGTCAGCGAGGCCTTCGACGAGGTCGTCGTGGCCACGCCCGCGCCGATCGCGGCCAAGCTCGTCGCCACGCTGCCCGCGCAGACCGTGGGCGAGGAGACCCGCCGGTTCCTGGAGACGCAGAAGTACGAACCGGCCCTGTCCGTCTCGTTCCTGGTCGACAGGGGCACCCTGCCCGCCGAGGCGCACATCGTGGCCGGCGGCCCCGAGGACCCGCCCCTGCGCAACATGATCACCTACCCGCGCACGGTGCGGGACGAACAGGGACGGCCCGTCGAGAAGCTCCTCGTGTTCACCTACCCCGGCCGCGCCAACACCCGCCGCCTGCTCGGCCGTCCCGCCGAGGAGCAGTTCAGCGAGGTGACCAAGATGCTGACGTCGCTGTGGCCGGAGTTCCCGGTGGAGAGCGCCGAGCCGTTCCAGATCGCGGAGCGGCCCTACGGGTTCCCCATCCCCGCGCCGGGCCGCTACCGCCGCTCCGTGGCGGTGCTGAAGGAACAGCGACCCCCGGTCGTCTTCGCCGGCGACTACTTCAACTCCCCCACGACGGAAGCGGCGATGCTCTCGGGAGTCCGGGCCGCCGCGGCACTCACGAAGGCAGGTTGAGACAGCCCATGAAGGTCCTGTTCATCCCCGGAAACAGCCCTTACCCGATCTTCTCCCACACCCCGCTCGCCACGGCCGTACGCAATGCCGGACACCAGGTGTTCATGGGCGGCATCGACTGGGTGCTGCCCAACATCGCCAGCGTCGGCCTGCCCGCCGTGAAGATCTCCCCGGTGTCGATGGAGGAGGTCAGTGCCTTCATGGGCGCCATGCCGGACGACCCGGCCGAGCAGCTCAAGGCGGTGGGCCGGGTCTACGCCGAGATCGCCGTGGACAGCCTGGACCGCCTGCTCGACCTGGCCGACCACTGGCGCCCCGACCTCGTCGTCGGCGGCGGCATGTTCTACACCGCCCCGCTGCTCGCCGACCACCTGGACATCCCCAGCGTGCGCCTGGAATGGGACCGCATCGACTCCCGTTCCTACGACCCGGGTGCCGAGCCCGTGCTCGCCCCCGTCCTCGCCGAACTGGGCCTGCAGAAGCTGCCCGACCCCGACCTGTGGCTCGACGTGTGTCCGCCCAGCCTGCGGCCCGACGACGCGGTCCCCGCCAAGCTCATGCGCTGGGTCCCGGGCAACCCCCAGAAGCCGCTGGAGCCGTGGATGTACACCAAGGGCGACCGCCCCCGCGTCTACATCACCGCCGGAACCCGGCTGTTCAGCGGCGAGGGACTGCGCGACATGGCGCGCAGCGTCGGCAAGCTCGGCGCCGAGGTCGTGGTCGGCGCCCCCGAGGTCGTCGCCGCGGAACTGCGCGACGAGGTGCCCGAGGCGCGCGTCGGCTGGGTGCCGCTCGACGTACTGGCCCCCACCTGCGACGTCATCATTCACCATGGGGGCGGCGGCACCGACATGACCGCCCTGCACGCCGGCGTCCCGCAGCTGATCGCCCACCCCGAGTACCCCACCACCGCCACCCGCCGGATCGTCGAGTACGGCGCCGCCACCCTGGTCGAGTCGGGCGGCTACGAGGAGATCAACGCGGCCTGCGAGCTGCTGCTGAAGGACCCCTCGTACCGCGAGCGGGCACGGGAGATATCCCGGGAGATGGCCCAGCTGCCCCCGGCCCACGAGATCGTCCGCGACCTGGAGCGCCTGGTGGCCGACCGGGCCTGAACCGGTCGGCAGGCCCCCGGCCCCTGCGACAGGAGAGGAGAACGCGGTGCGTATCGCCGCGACGTCGATCCCCGGGGCGTATCTGGTGACCCCCGAGCAACTGCCGGACGAGCGCGGCGCCTTCTGGGAGGGCATGCGCGCCGACAAACTCGAGAAGGTGCTGGGTGAGCCGTTCGTGCCCCGGCAGATCAGCTACTCCGTGTCCCGCCGCAACACCCTGCGCGGCATCCACACGGTGGCCGTACCGCCCGGGCAGGCCAAATACGTCAGCTGCGTACGCGGCGCGCTGCGCGACATCATCGTCGACCTGCGCGTCGGCTCACCCGCCTTCGGCCGGCACCACGTCTGCACCCTCGACGCGTCCTCCGGCCGCTCCCTCTACATTCCCGAGGGCGTGGGCCACGGCTTCGTGGCCCTCAGCGACGACACCTGCATCTGCTACGTGATGTCGACCGTCTACGAGCCGGGCACCCAGATCGACATCGACCCCTTCGATCCCGAACTGGCCCTGCCCTGGGACCTCACCGAGGAACCCCTGATGTCCCCCAAGGACAGGGCCGCGCCCGGCCTCGCGCAGACCCTGGCCGCCGGGGTGCTGCCCCGCTGGAACCAGGAGACACCGTGACAGACGTCCTTCGCGTGGGCGTGCTCGGCAGTGCGGAGATCGCGCGCCGCCGGATGCTGCCGGCCTTCGCCCGCTCCGCGGCCTTCGAGGTCGCCGCGATCGCCTCCCGGGACCCGGACCGCGGCGCGGCGGCCGCCGCACCCTACGGCGCGCGGGTGCTGCCCGACTACGCCCGGCTGATCGAGGACGGCGACGTGGACGCCGTCTACGTCCCGCTGCCGCTCGCGCTGCACGCCGAGTGGGTCGAGAGGGCCCTGCGCGCGGGCAAGCACGTGCTGGCCGAGAAACCGCTGAGCACCTCCCCGGAGGTGAGCGCGGACCTGTTCGCGCTGGCCCGCCGCAGCGGCCTGGCCCTGATGGAGAACGTCATGTTCGTCCACCACGGCCAGCACGCCCGGGTGCGCCGGCTCGTCGCGCAGGGCGCCATCGGCGAACCGCGCTTCTTCCAGGCGACGTTCACCGTGCCCCGGCGCCCGGCCGGAGACATCCGCTACCGCCCGGAACTGGGCGGCGGCGCCCTGTGGGACACCGGCGTCTACCCGGTGCGCGCCGCGCAGCTCCTGCTCGGCACCGGCCTGACCGTCGTGGGCGCCGTCACCACGGCCGCCGCGGGCTTCGACGTCGACACCTCCGGAGCCGCCCTGCTGCGCCGGCCCGGCGACGGCGTCGGTGTCCAGCTGTCCTACGGCCTCGACCACGCCTATCGCAGCTCCTACGAGATCGGCGGCAGCTCCGGCCGGCTGACCCTCGACATGGCGTTCACCCCGCCCGCCGACCATGTCCCCGTGCTCCGGCTCGATGACTCGTCCGGCAGCCGGGAGCTGCGGCTGGAGCCCGAGGACCAGGTGGCCGGCACCGTCGCGGCGTTCGCCGAGGCGGTGCGTCGCGGCACCGTCGGCACCGAGCACGAGCGGGCCACGCTGGAGCAGGCCCGGCTGCTGCGCGACATCCTCGACAGCGCGGCCGCGCCTTCGGCCTCTGTGGCGGCCCCGGCGTCGGCTGCGGCTCCGGCGTCGGCTCAGGCCCCGGCGTCGGCTTCGGTGCCGAGCGACTGAGCACCGCGCCGGGCGGCGCGCACACGACCGAGCGGCACACGGTCCGACCGTGTGCCGCTCGGTCATGAGGGGAGAGATGGCCAGGCGCGCGGAGCCGGTCACGGAGCCGGTCACGGGGCTCGCCCCGGAGGCCGGATCGCGCGGGCCAGTCCTGGGGCGACCGTGCCGTGGCGAACCGGCCGGGCGGTCGGAGGACCGTGCCGTGGCGAACCGGCCGGGCGGTCGGAGGACCGTGCCGTGGCGACCCGGCGGGGACGGCGCTCAGCCGGCGCTGCCCCCGACCGTGTGCGCGGGACCCAGCTCCTCCATCTTGAACTCACCTGTGGGGAAGCTGGGCGTGGGCAGCGGATCGGGGTAGGCGGCCTCCTTGCGCGGCGGCTGCCGGCGCACATAGGCCGCCCGCGCCTTGAGCGCGGCGGCCACCGCCAGCCGCAGCGGCCGCGACGGCTCGGACACACCGAACGCCTTGCGCATGTGCGGGGTCAGGAGCGCGGGCAGTGCCGCCGCCGCCACCTTGCGTCCCAGCGGCTGGAGCCGCTTGGGGAGCCAGGCCGCCATGGGCTCGATGACCGTGTTGCGCAGCACCTGCCACAGCGTCACGGCCTCCGGCGAGTACGCGAACGTCCGCTCCACGTACTCGTCGTGGAACCGGGCGAACTCCTCGTACGAGCCCGGGATGTCCTTCAGGCCCATCAGTTCGCCCTGCTCCCGCATGTGCAGGTACGCCGCGGTCCGCTCCTGGTCGGTCAGCGGCCGCCAGCCGTACCGGTCCACCCAGCGGATCTGGATGAGCATGCTGGTGGCGAGGACGAACAGGTACTCCTCGTTGCTGATGCTCCACTGCTTCTTCTCGTCGCTGATGTGGCGGACCGCGTTCTTGTGGATGCGGTTCATCTGCCGGACCGCCGCCCGGCCACGCTCGTCCTTGAACCCGCGCCGCACCATCTCCAGGCTGATGAGGGCGAAGTGCTCCATGCGCCGCTGCGTGTTGTGGGTCAGCTCCCCGGTACGCACCAGGAGCGCGGCCATCTGGGGCGGCGCGACGCTGTTGCAGAACGCCAGCGCGCCCGCGACGCTGAAGTCCCACGGGAACTCGTAGCCCATGTCGAGCCACCAGATGCGGCTGTACTCCTCCTTGACGTCCATGCCCTGGATCTCCCGGAGCCGGGCATACCGTTCGTTCCTGTCGATGGCCATGGTGCGGCCTCTCCTCTCGCCGGTCACCTCGGAAAACAGCGGGTCGGCTGACGCCCGGGCCGTAGCGCCGTCGCGCCCGTGCCGGTGGCGGGGAAGCAGCGGGACGACGGCTCCCGCGCAACGACCATGCCCGAAGGAGACGCCGTCCGCCCCGCGACGCGTGCGACTGCGTCAAGTCGGCCACCGGCGCGCCGCGTTCCCCGCCCCGCGTCGGCACCCGGTGTCACGCGGCGTACCCCAGCCGCTCGACACGTCCACAGTGCGTCACCTGGCCCGGCCCCCGCATCACCTCAACGTGACCGGCCGAGAGGCTACTTGACATACATGCGGAGCATCTGTGTCGGCCCTGCCCGGCCATGGGCACGCTGGGGCCGCTTGGCAACCCACAAGGACGCCCTCGCCGAATGGAGCTGCATGTGAGTATGTTGAACAGGCGACGGTTCATGGCCGGAGCGGGCGCCGCTGTGGCCACCTCCGGCACCGTCACCGCACTCGGTACGCTGTCGCCCGCCGCGCACGCGGCCCCCGAGACCGCCTCGGGCGCGATCCCGACCGTCAGACCCGGTGACCCCCGGTACGCCGACATGGTGTCGGGCATGAACGCCCGCCTCGTCGGCACCCCCGAGGCCGTCCGGCTGCCCGCCACCACGCAGCAGGTGGTCCAGGTGGTGCGCGAGGCCGTCGAGGCCGGCAAGCGGATCGTGGTGCGCAGCGGCGGTCACTGCTTCGAGGACTTCGTCTTCAACAAGGAGGCCCAGATCATCGCCGACCTGCGGCTGATGAACCGGGTCGGCTACGACGAGCGGCGGCGCGCCTTCTTCGTCGAGCCCGGCGCCACCCTCCTCGACATCTACGAGACCCTGCACAACGGCTGGGGCGTGACGATCCCCGGTGGCGGCTGCCACAGCGTCGGCGCGGGCGGACACTTCGCGGGCGGCGGTTACGGCGTCCTGTCCCGGGCGCACGGCATCGTCATCGACCACGTGTACGCCGCCGAGGTCGTCACGGTCGACCGCAGGGGCCGGGTGCGGGCCGTCGTGGCCACGCGGGAGCCGAACGACCCCCACCGCGACCTGCTGTGGGCGCTCGCCGGCGGTGGCGGCGGCAACTTCGGCATCGTCACCAAGTACTGGCTGCGCAGCCGCGGCGCCAAGGGCAACGACCCGAGCCGGCTGCTGCCCCGGCCGCCGTCCCGGGTCGTCTACACCCAGGTCACCTGGCCCTGGGAGCAGATCACCGAGGCCGGCTTCTCCAACCTGCTGCGCAAGTACGGCCAGTGGTCCAAGGACAACGCCTCCATGGACTCGGAGTACCTGGACCTCGGGCACTGGCTGTTCCTCAACCACGTGTCGGCCGGCACCCTCTTCCTCGTGGCGCAGATCGACGCGGACAAGCCCGGCGCCCAGCAGCGGATGGACGCCTTCGTCGACTTCCTCAGCGACGCCATGGGCGCCCGGCCGAACTGGCGCGACTCCCAGAACCTGCCGTTCATGAAGGCCACCACGTACAGCACCACCGGCGGTGAGACCCTCAACAACCCGAACCTGCGCACCTTCCACAAGTCCGCGTTCGTCAAGGACGTCTTCCCGCAGCGCCAGATCGACGCGTTGTACAAGCACCTGACCCGCAAGGACTACAACAACACCTACAGCTACATCGTGCTGGCCTCCGCGGGCGGCCGGATCAACCAACTGGGCCCGCACGACACCCCGGCGCCCCACCGCGACTCGCACCTGGTGATGTTCTACGAGTCGTACTGGCACCGCGCCGACCAGGACGAGGCCAACATCGCCTGGCTGCGCGACATCTACCGCGACGTCTACGCCGACACCGGCGGCGTCCCCGTGCCCAACGACGTCACCGACGGCTGCTACATCAACTACCCGGACAACGACCTCAGCGACCCCGAGTTCAACAAGTCCGGCATCCCCTGGCACGAGCTCTACTACAAGGACAACTACGCGCGGCTGCAGAAGGTCAAGGCCGCCTGGGACCCGCGCAACGTCTTCCGCCACCGGCAGTCCATCGAGCTGCCGGGCAGGTGACACCCCCGCCACACGAAGCGGGCTGTGCGACCGGCCGGGTCGCACAGCCCGCTCCCGCGCCGCGTCCGCCCCGGCCGGCTCAAGAACTCCGGCCGGGACAGGGCGGACCTCACAGCAACGCGCGCGCCTCGGCGATGAGTTCCACCTGCCGCTCCCAGTCACCGCCGTCGACCAGGAGGTCGAGATGGTCGGCGCCGGCCTCCGCGTACGCGGCGAACCGCTCCGCGGCCTCCTTCGGGCTGCCGCCGATCGGCACCAGCTTCGCCTCCTCGGGTGACAGCCCGTACATGTCCACCAGGCTCTTCTCGAACGCGACGCGCGCGGAACGCACCGACTCCTCGTCACCGAGCCCGGCGTGCAGCCACACCGTGGTGCTCGGCGCGGGCCGCCCCGCCTCCTCGGCGGCCTCCCGCAGCTTCGCGACACCGCGGGCCACCGTCGCCGGGGAGACCATCGACGGCAGCCAGCCGTCCGCGTGCAGCGCGGCCCGCCGGATCGCGTTGTCGGAGTTGCCGCCGACCAGCACCGGCGGCGCCGGCACGGCCGGTGCGAGCGTCAGAGCGGTGCCGTCCGGCAGCGTCGTCTCCTCGCCGGCGAGCAGCCCCGGCAGCAGCTCGAGGGAGCGCACCAGCCGTGTGTTGCGGCCCTCCGCCGCGGCGCCCACGGCCTGCCAGAACGGAGTCCCGGGGGCTCCGCCCGACCCGACACCGAGGATGACCCGGTTGCCGGACAGATGCTGCAGCGTGCCGATCTGGGCGGCGGTCCAGGCGATGTTCCGCAGCGGCAGCACCAGGAGGCTGAAGCGCAGGTCCACCCGCGTGGTGACGGCGGCGGCCGCCGAGAGCGCGACGGTGGCCTCCAGGGCCGGCGCGCCGTTGCCCATGATGAAGTCGGACACGGACACGGAATCCAGACCGGCCTGTTCGACGTGGCGGGCGCCGGCCGCTATGCCTGGGTAGCCCTTCGGCGCCAGGTCGGCCATGGTGGGCAGGGAAATGCCGACTTTGATCGCTGCCAAGACGTCCTCCGTGTCGCATGACGAATGGGAACGCCACCGCCGGGGGCGGACCACCGGACCCCTCCGGGGATCTGACCGCATGGCGATGGCCGTTGCAGCGTAGCGACGCAGGGCGGGCCGTACCGGGACGAGGCCCGCACTATGTCAGCTCGCCTCCCCGCCGGGGCGCGCCCCGTGAACGGACACTTGACGAAGCCCCGGGTGACCGCGTTGCCCGGCGGTCACGCGATGGGGTGCACTCGTGCCGTTGTCAGGCAGACGCCGGGGCGCCAGGACGGCCCAGCTCAGCGATGCCCGGCGGGTGCCCGTGGTCAGGACGACTCTGGAGTCACAACCGACATGACTGTTGTAGCCAAGGACCCCGGCGACCTCGCCAAGGGGCGGAAGCCGGTCACACGCCTGGACCGGGTGATCATCAGGTTCGCGGGGGACTCGGGTGACGGTATGCAGCTCACCGGTGACCGTTTCACCTCGGAGACCGCGTCGTTCGGCAACGACCTGTCGACGCTGCCGAACTTCCCGGCCGAGATCAGGGCGCCCGCCGGGACGCTGCCGGGTGTGTCGTCGTTCCAGCTGCACTTCGCCGACCATGACATCCTCACGCCCGGGGACGCGCCGAACGTGCTGGTGGCGATGAACCCGGCGGCGCTGAAGGCGAACATCGCCGACCTGCCGCGTGGCGCGGAGGTGATCGTCAACACCGACGAGTTCACCAAGCGGGCGATGCAGAAGGTCGGCTACGACACCTCCCCGCTGGAGGACGGCTCGCTGGACGGCTACCACCTGCACCCGGTGCCGCTGACGACGCTGACCGTTCAGGCGCTGAAGGATTTCGGTCTCACCCGCAAGGAGGCCGAGCGCAGCAAGAACATGTTCGCGCTGGGCCTGCTGAGCTGGATGTACCACCGGCCCACGGAGGGCACGGAGAGGTTCCTGCGGTCGAAGTTCGCCAAGAAGCCCGGCATCGCGGAGGCCAACATCGCCGCGTTCCGGGCGGGGTGGAACTTCGGCGAGACGACGGAGGACTTCGCGGTCTCCTATGAGGTCGCTCCGGCGGCGACGGCGTTCCCGCCGGGCGTCTACCGCAACATCTCCGGCAACCTCGCCCTGTCCTACGGGTTGATCGCGGCCTCGCGGCAGGCGGATCTGCCGCTGTATCTGGGGTCGTATCCGATCACCCCGGCGTCGGACATCCTGCACGAGCTGAGCCGGCACAAGAACTTCGGGGTGCGGACCTTCCAGGCGGAGGACGAGATCGCCGGGATCGGGGCGGCGCTGGGCGCGGCGTTCGGCGGTTCGCTGGCGGTGACGACCACGAGCGGCCCGGGGGTGGCGCTGAAGTCGGAGACGATCGGGCTGGCGGTGTCGCTGGAGCTGCCGCTGCTGATCGTGGACATCCAGCGCGGCGGCCCCTCGACGGGTCTGCCCACCAAGACCGAGCAGGCGGATCTGCTGCAGGCGATGTTCGGCCGCAACGGCGAGGCCCCGGTGCCGGTGGTCGCGCCGCGCACCCCGGCGGACTGCTTCGACGCCGCGCTGGAGGCGGCGCGGATCGCGCTGGCCTACCGCACGCCGGTGTTCCTGCTCTCCGACGGCTACCTGGCCAACGGCTCCGAGCCCTGGCGCATCCCGGACCTGGAGGAGCTGCCGGACCTGACGGTGCAGTTCGCGCAGGGCCCGAACCACACCCTGGACGACGGCACCGAGGTCTTCTGGCCCTACAAGCGCGACCCGCAGACGCTGGCCCGCCCCTGGGCGATCCCGGGCACGCCGGGCCTGGAGCACCGGATCGGCGGCATCGAGAAGCAGGACGGCTCGGGCAACATCTCCTACGACCCGGCCAACCACGACTTCATGGTGCGCACCCGGCAGGCCAAGGTCGACGGCATCGACGTCCCGGACGTCGAGGTGGACGACCCGGACGGCGCCCGCACCCTGGTCCTCGGGTGGGGCTCCACCTACGGGCCGATCACGGCGGCCGTGCGGCGGATCCGCAAGGAGGGCGGCCGGATCGCCCAGGCGCACCTGCGCCACCTCAACCCCTTCCCTCACAACCTCGGTGAGGTTCTCGCCCGATACGAGCGGGTCGTCGTACCCGAGATGAACATGGGACAGCTGGCGGCACTTCTGCGTGCCAAGTACCTGGTCGACGTGGTGTCCTGCACGCAGATCAACGGCATGCCCTTCAAGGCAGAGCAGCTGGCCCGCGCGCTGGAGGAGGCATCCCGTGGCAACTGACCTCAAGCTCACCGCCAAGGACTTCAAGTCGGACCAGGAGGTGCGCTGGTGCCCGGGCTGCGGTGACTACGCCATCCTCGCCGCGGTGCAGGGCTTCATGCCCGAGCTGGGGCTGGCGAAGGAGAACATCGTCTTCGTCTCCGGCATCGGCTGCTCCTCCCGCTTCCCGTACTACATGAACACCTACGGGATGCACTCCATCCACGGCCGCGCCCCGGCCATCGCCACGGGTCTGGCCAGCTCGCGCCGCGACCTGTCGGTGTGGGTGGTCACCGGTGACGGCGACGCGCTGTCGATCGGCGGCAACCACCTGATCCACGCGCTGCGTCGCAACGTGAACCTGAAGATCCTGCTGTTCAACAACCGGATCTACGGTCTGACCAAGGGCCAGTACTCCCCGACCTCCGAGGTCGGAAAAATCACCAAGTCGACACCGATGGGCTCCCTCGACGTCCCGTTCAACCCCGTCTCGCTGGCCCTGGGCGCGGAAGCCTCCTTCGCCGCCCGCACCGTCGACTCCGACCGCAAGCACCTCACCGACGTGCTGCGCCAGGCCGCCGCCCACCCGGGCACCGCGCTGATCGAGATCTACCAGAACTGCAACATCTTCAACGACGGCGCCTTCGACGCCCTGAAGGACAAGCAGTCCGCGCAGGAAGCGGTGATCCGGCTGGAACACGGACAGCCGATCCGCTTCGGCGCCGCCTGGTCCAAGGGCGTCGTACGGGACCGGGCCACCGGCGATCTCAACGTCGTCACCGTCACCGCCGACAACGAAGCCGACATCCTCGTCCACGACGCCCACGCGGCCTCCCCCACCACCGCGTTCGCGCTGTCCCGCCTCGCCGATCCCGACACCCTGCACCACACCCCGATCGGCGTCTTCCGCGCCGTCGAGCGACCGGTCTACGACGCACAGATGACCGACCAACTCGACACCGCGATCGAACAGAACGGCAAGGGCGACCTCGCCGCACTCCTCGCCGGCGGCGACACCTGGACCGTCGTCGGCTGATTGCGAAGAAGAAGGCGAAAGAGCCCCGGCCGCGCACCGCACCCAGCAGAGTGCACTGCACTACACCCGCACATGCGCGTGTGCCCGCGGCCGGGGCAGCCCTGTCACCGCTTCTTCACGGGCGGGAGCCGCTACCGCTCGGACCGCAGCGCGTCGAATCGCATGAACCCCGTGAAGCGGGCCGCGAATGAGGGCGAGACCTGGTCGTCGAGTGAGTTCCGTACGCCCGCCATCACGTCGGAATCGGGTTGTCCGAACACCTCGAAGCGTTCCACCCGGCAGTGTTTCATCACTTCCCGGATGTACGGCTCGGACATCTTCCAGTGCGCGCGGACGGAATCGGAGTCCCGGTACATCTGGAAGCTGTGTGCCAGCAGCTTCTGCTCGTCGATGAACACCTCCACCATGACCTGGGGACCGTGCTCCTCCACGAACCGTACGGCCCGCTCCGTGGCTTCCCGGTAGGCGTCGAGGTGCCCTTCGGTGATGCGCATGGTGTTGCGGAAGAGGAGAATCCCGCTGTCCGGTGCGTCCACGTTCTCCACGCCTTCAGCCTCCACGACGATTACTCTTCGGGTCACGACAATCCAACACATTCCCCGAGCGGTGCCCGAGGACGCCTCCCAGAGCCCCATCCGCTGGCGGACATCACCCGACGGCCGTCCCCCATCACTCGCGGGCACACCCGCGGCGCGGCTTTCGCCCTCCGCAAGTGACGAAGTGCTCCATAGGAATGCGCATGAACTGTTCCGCGACAGTGTTTTCCTGGATCCGGAGGGATTCTGGCATCCACAATGTTCCTATCCAGGGATTTCGAGAGGGCCGGGTCAGCCCCGGCCGCCCGGTGCCTCCACGTCGGCGAGAACCCCAGAGTCGATGCAAACGCGCCGGCTCGGCTCGTTTCCCGAGGAAGCCGCTGTGGCCGTCGAGGAGCAGGCCGCACTTGGGCGTGCGGCCAGCTTCCGTCCGGGGAACCGTCCGGCCTGCGCGCCGTTGCACCATGCGGGACAGTGGCCCGCACCAGCTGCTGTCGACTGACCGGTGGAACTCATCACCCCGGCTGCGCCGGCCGACTCGGCGGGCCGGGAGATCACCCTCCCCTACGAGGAGTTTCGCCGGGCTCTTCGACCTCAGCCTGCTTGTGGTCGCTGCGGGCTTCTGGTGGGTCAGTGCGGGGGACATCCGACGCCTGCGGGACTGGCGCACCCTCACGACCCAGGCCGCCTCGGTCACCATCATCGGTCCCACCTTCCTGCGCTCCGGGCTGGTCCTGCCCGTCCTCGGGACCGCTGCTCTCGTCCTGAACCAGCTCGTGGACGCAGCGCCCTACGGCAGTTGGTTGCACGGCTAGCACTTGCTTTAGCGCAAGGATCGAGGCCTGGGGGCCTGCAGATCCGACCGCCAGTCCGGCGAAGGCCGACGCTGAGGACCCGCCCTGGACGCAACGCAGGACGGCGTACAGAGGAGCCGGTCCGGCCGGCCGCTGGCGGTGCCCGGCGGCAGCATCGGCCGACACGGTGGTCGGGCCTATCGCAAGCGAAGGCGGACATGGTGGGGCTCATGCTTTTCCCCGCAGACGGCGACGCCCGCCAGCTGGTCACCGTCATGACGTACTGCCTGAGCAAGGGCGTTGATCTCCTGTTCGGCTGACTGTCGCAAGGACGAACCGCACCGTGCGCTCAAACACAACCGCGACGAGTAGTCAACTTGCGTACGGTTGCGCCCACTTGGACCACATTGGCCGACAAGATTGATCTCGCATCCTGAGAAGATCCTCTGGATCACTTGCTGGCTACACATTCGCTCATCCAGTCTGTTCTCTGGAGGGGCTGCGACCGCTTCAGCGGTGATCATCACCCGCCATTACGGGGCAATGGCGTGCTCTGCACAGTGGGGCACAGCCGGGGGGGAATCGGAAACTACGACACTTTTGCATGTCGTTCCACGGGAACGTTGTCACGGAACGGGGTCGTCCAGTGAGCCGCTCACAGGACGGCGTGACAGCCAACGAGCCAGCCACACTGTTGCTCACGCGCGCACGTTACTTACTGCGTACCCCCATTGCGATTCGAAGCTGAGGGGCTTTCAGGTAATGACCAAGCCGCGCAAGATCGTCCTGGCCTTTTCCGGGGGACTGGACACGTCAGTCATTCTGAAGTGGCTGCAGATCGAGTACGACGCCGAAATCGTCACGTTCACCGCCGACCTCGGCCAGGGTGAGGAACTGGAAGCCGCCAGGCAGCGAGCCCTGGCGCTGGGCGTGAAGCCCGAGAACATTTTCATCGAGGACCTTCGGCACGAGCTGGTGTCCGAGTACGCCTTCCCGATGTATCGCGCGAACGCTGCGTACGAGGGCAATTACCTCATGGGAACGCCCATAGCCAGACCGCTGGTGGCCAAGCGGCAGATCGAGATCGCGCGCCAGGTGGGCGCCGACGCGGTAGCCCACGGCGCCACGGGCAAGGGCAACGACCAGCTGCGCTTCGAGCTGGCGTACTACGCCCTCGCACCGGACATCCAGGTGATCGCGCCCTGGCGGGAATGGGACATGGCCGGCCGTGCTCAGCTGATCGAATTCGCTGACCTGCACGGCATCCCGGTCGCCAAGGACAAGCGCGGTGGGGCCCCCTACTCGGCCGACTCCAACATGCTGCACATCTCCTGCGAGGGCAAAGAGCTCGAAGACCCGTGGGTCACCCCGGAGGACGAGGCCTGGGTCCGGACCAAGTCGCCGGAGGAGGCCCCCGACACGCCGACCACCATCGAGATCGAGTTCTTGAAGGGCGACCCCGTCGCGATCGACGGGGAGACGCTCGACCCGGTGTCCCTGCTGGCCCGCCTGAACGAACTCGGTGCGGAGAACGGAATCGGCCGGATCGACATCGTCGACACCCGGTACGTCGGAATGAAGTGCCGTGGTCTGTTCGAGACTCCCGGCGGGACCATCTGGCTGCAGGCGCACCGCGCCATCGAATCCATCACGCTCGACCGTGGGGAAGCCCACCTCAAGGACGAGTTGATGCCGCGCTACGCCGAACTCATCTACAACGGTTACTGGTTCGCGCCGGAGCGGGAAATGCTCCAGGCTCTCGTCGACAAGAGTCAGGAGCGCGTCACGGGAACCGTGCGCCTCAAGCTCTACAAGGGGAACGTCATCGTCGAGGGCCGCAAGAGCCCGCACTCCCTCTACAGCCAGGATCTCGTCACCTTCGAGGAAGGCGGCGGATACCAGCAGCGGGACGCGACCGGGTTCATCCGCATCAACGCTCTGCGGCTGCGCCGGCTGGGACACGTGCGCAAGAGCGCGTCGTAGACCGGGATCCACGCTACAGCCCACGTAGACACCCTCCGGACCGTTCACGTCCCAGGCGAGAGAAATGTGTGCATGACTCACAAGCAGTTGCTGACGATCGACGATCTCACCGCAACCGATGTGCTGGACATCATCGAGGTTGCCGACCACCTTGAGCAGTACCGCAGGCGTTTCGGCCACCTTCCCGCCCTGCTGCGCGGGAAATGCCTCGGCATGATCTTCGACGAGACATCGCTGCGCACGCGTACCGCTTTCGAACGGGCCATCGGGGACCTGGGCGGCCAGGCGATCCACTACAACGGCGCGGAAGCCCGCGTCGGACGCCACGCGAAGAAGACCGAGCACCTGCCCGACTTCGTGAAGGTGGCGGGCGGTTTCAACGACGTGTTGCTGAGCCGCATCTACGACTTCGCCACCCAGGAACAGATCTGTGGGCTGTCCCCGGTCCCGTTCATCAACGGCATGTGCGACCAGCACCACCCCACGCAGGCCCTCTGCGATTTCCTCACCATCAAGCGGCAGTTCGGCGCCGTGGAGGGAATCGGCTTGGCCTTCGTCGGCGACGGCACGAACATCGCCCTCTCGCTCGCACAGACCGCCGCCAAGGTCGGCGCGCACTTCACGTGTGCGACGCCCGAGGAGTTCGCGCTGCCGGCTGACAAGACCGCGCACCTGGCCGGCTTCACCGCCACCACCGACGCGGAGGCCGCGGTCAAGGACGCCCAGGTGGTGGTCGCCGACGCGTGGATCCCGATGAACAAGGCCCACGAGGCCGAGCTGCGCCGTGAAGTACTGGCCCCCTACCGCGTCACGCCCGCTCTCATGGCACAGGCCCGCACGGACGCGGTCTTCCTCCACAACCTTCCCGCCTACCGTGGCGACGAGGTCGTGCCGGAGGTCATCGACGGACCGCAGTCGGTGATCTACGAGGAGGCCGTCGCACGGCTGCACATCGCCCGGGCCCTGTTGCTGTACTGCCTGCGCCCCGACTGGTCGGACCTGGCCGCGGCCGCGAACGCTGGAACGACCGAGGCGTTCGATCGCCACCTGGACGAGATCGCGGCACGCCCCGCTCTCCGGGGCCTGTCATGAGCACCGACGAGCGGTCCCTGGCCGCCCGGCGGATGGACGCGATCGGTACGAGCGCGCACTACGATCGCCGTCTCGCGCCGTACGACATCGCCGCCTCGCGGGCGCACGTCGCGATGCTGCACAAGCAGGGGATCATTCCGGCGGACGCCGCGGCCGGGCTGCACCGCGGTCTCGACCTGCTCAGCGAGCAGGTCGGGACGGGATCCGACCCGCTCGATCCGGATGCCGAGGACGTGCACACCGCGATAGAGCAGTATCTGGAGACGCAGATCGGGGCCGACGCGGGCTGGCTCGGGACCGCACGCGCTCGGAACGACCTCGCCGTGACCGCGCTCCGGCTCTGGATCCGCGATCAAGTGGACACGTTGAGCGGAAAGGTCCTGGCGCTGGCGGAGGCGTTGGCCACGCAGGCCGAACAGCACAGCGCCACGGTGATGCCCGGCTTCTCCCATCTGCAGATCGCGCAGCCGGTGACGTTCGGCCATGTCTGCCTTGCCTACGCGGAGATGTTCCTGCGCGACGCCGAGCGGCTGCGCTTCGTCCGCGCTCTGCAGGACGAGTGCCCGATGGGCTCGGCGGCGCTTGCGGGCACCGGATTCCCGATCGACCGGGAGTCCGTGGCGCGGAGCCTGGGTTTCGAGCGGCCGACCGCGAATTCGCTGGAGAGCGTCGGGGACCGTGGCTTCGCGCTCGATTTCCTGGCTGCCGGTACGTCCCTGGCCCTCGACCTCTCCCGTCTCGGCGCGGAGATCGTCTTCTGGTCCTCGCAGCCCGTCGGCCTGGTCTCGCTCCCCGACGAACTGGTCAGTTCCTCGGCGGCTCTGCCGCACAAGCGCAACCCCGACGCGGCGGAGCTGATGCGCGCCAAGAGCGGCCGGGTGCTGGGGAACCTCCATACCCTGCAAGCGGTGGTCAAGGGACTGCCGTTGAGCTACTTCAGGGATCTGCAGGAGGACAAGGAGCCGCTGTTCGACACAGCGGACACCTTGGTGCTGTCGCTGGACGCGGCGATCTCCCTCGCCACCCTGATGCGGCCGAACGTGGACGCGATGCGCGCCGCGTCGGATCTCAGCTTCGTCACGTCCGGCGATCTTGCGGACTGGCTGACACGTGAACGCAAGATCCCGTTCCGCGAGGCTCATCACCTCGTCACCACACTGGTGCGCCTGGCCGAGGAACAGCGACTTCCGCTCGGCCAACTCCCCCTGGAGCTGCGTCGCGGCGTCGACGAGCGGCTGGCCTTCTCCGAATGGCCGGACATCACTGTCGATGCCTCGGTCGCGTCTCGTGACAGTCAGGGGGGCACAGCTCCGGGCCGCGTGCGCGAGGCCGCGGCTCACATACGTTCGAAACTGGCCGAGTTCACAGCAGGCGCTGCGGACCGGTGAATCTTCGACCAAGAAGGGGAGGTCCAGCGTTGCTCGCGACGGCGGATCTGGCGGAGAAGACCGAGCAGTACTGGAAGGACGGCTACACCGTCCTGACCGGCGTGTTCGCAGAGGACGAAGTCGAGGGTCTGCGGCGCGAGTGCGACCGTCTCTGGAGGCTCGACGGGCTGGACGACGACCTCAACCTGCGCACCGAGTTCCGGCGCGGACCCGACGGCGCGTACGTCTTCGACCGTCTCGACCCGGTCCTCGACATCTCGCCGCCGCTGAACGCGGCCGCCACGCGCCCGGCCCTGCTGGACGCGCTCGCTGTCATCCTCGGCGGCCCCGCGAAGCTCCTCAAGGCCAAGCTGATCCAGAAGCAGCCGGGAGTGCAGGGTTACGCCGCCCACCAGGACTTCCTGTACTGGAAGTGGCTCGACAAGGGTCCGGACACCCTCTGCACGGTGGTCATCAACCTCTTCCCCAGCGACGAGCGCTCGGGCGGAATCGGGTTCTATCGTGGCAGCCACCAGCAGCTGCTCCCCGGCCCCGCGGACAACCCGGAAGGCGATTTCGACCCCGCGCAGCTCGACGCGTCGACCATCGAATTCCCCGCGCTGAACGCCGGTGACGTCCTGGTGTTCCACTCCCTCGCCCCCCACTTCAGCGGTCCCAACACGAGTGACCGCCCGCGGACCGTACTGCTGCCGTCGTACTGCAGGACGGACGAAGCCGACCTGTACGGGAAGTACTACAGGCGCGAAGTGGTGCGGCGGTGCAGGGAGATGGTGGGATTCGAGCGGTACTTCGCCTCGCTCGACGCCTCCGAAGGTGCGTGAACAACATGCATGTTCTGCTGCTCCACCCGGTCGCCGAATGGTCACTTGCACGCGTTGCCGCGGTCTGTGACCGTGAGGGCTGGCAGCTGACGATCGTGACGATCGAGAGTTCGACGGTAGGGGACGGCCTCACCACACTGCACGAGTGGATCAGAGTGCCGGCGCTGTCGGACTCACCCGGAGAACTGTTGTCGCAGATCGGGAAGCGGCGGTTCGACGCGGTGGCCGCGGGCAACGAGTTCGCGGTCATCGCGGCGGACGTCCTGGCACGGGAACTGGGGCTGTATCACAACGACGTCGACACGATGCGCGCCTCCCGGAACAAGGCCCTCATGCGTGAGGTGTTCGAAGAGCTACGGGTGCCGCAGCCGCGGACGATCGCCAGGCTGTCCTCCGCCGAGGACAGCCTGGCGGTCGACTGGGAGAACGTCGCCTTCCCGGTGATCGTCAAACCGGTCGACATGGCCATGAGTCTGTTCGTGCGGAAGTGCGACTCGCGGGCCGAGGTGGAGGAGACACTCGCGAAGATGTCGGCCTTCAAGACGTCCCGGCTGACCAACTACGCGTTCAGCGCCGGAGCCCTCGTCGAGGAGTTCGTGGAGGGGCCCGAATTCAGCCTCGAATGCGTCGTGCAGGGCGGCAAGGTGGTCGCGCACGCGTTGACGCGAAAGTACCTGTCACCGCTTCCGGCGTGCTACGAGATCGGGCACGTCTCGGGCGGCGACCTGCCGGCGCGGCACGAACGAGAGCTGCTGGAGGCGATCGGACGCATTGCCTCCGGCTGGGGCATGGCGCAGGGCGTGATGCACGTGGAGTTCAAGATGACTCCCGACCGCGTCAGCGTCATCGAAGCCGCCGCCCGGCCCGCGGGAGACCATGTGCCCGAACTCGTCGAACTGCAGCACGGCTTCTCCCTCGAGGACGCGTACCTGCACGCGCGAGCGGGTCTGGACTGGAAGGTGGTACCGCGCGCACCGCGGGACGTCTGGCACGCCATCCGCTTCACGTTCGACGAGCGCTCCGCCCTCACACCGCCCGAGAGCGTCGAGGTGCTGCACGCGCACGACGACACGAGCGGAGTCGTCCCCGGCGCGGAACCCTTTTCGGTGAACCGGCGTACCGGATACTCCATGCTGCGCGGTGAGTCGCTGACCGACCTGGAAACCTACGTTCGGACACCGTGATGAAGAATGCAAAGCAGGTCGTCGTCGTGGGCGGCGGTCCCGGGCTGTGCGACCGTGTGCGTCTGCTCGGTGCCGACATCACGCTCGTGGACACGCCGACGGGATACGACGAGGCGCTGGTCGCGACCGCGAGACGCAGCGTCCTGACCGACTACGACGATCCGTCGCTGATCCCGGTGTTGTCGGCGCTCCACCGCGAGACGCCGTTCAGCGCGGTGCTGTCCCTGACGGAGCACGGGCTGATGCCCGCGGCGCGGATCGCGGAGGCACTCGGGGTTCCGGGCCTTTCCCCCGAGGTGGTCGGCCGAACCCGCGACAAGTTCGCCATGCGGGCGTGGCTGCTGGACAAGGCGTTCTCCGCCGTACCCTGCACGGTCGTGCGGGATGTCGACGACATCCGGGACTTCGCGGCCGAGCACGGCTACCCGGTGATCGTGAAGCCTCGTCACGGCAGGGGAAGCGAGCATGTGTCGTGTTTCCACCGCGCCGAGGACGTGGTCATACCGCCCTTGACCGACGACGAGTACATCGCGGAGCCGTTCCTGCGCGGTCCGGAGTTCTCGGTCGAGGCGTTCAGCTGTGCCGGCGAACACCACGTGCTGGCGATCACGGGCAAGTTCACTCACGATGACGATCCGGACAACCCCTTCGTGGAGATCGGTCACGTCGTCCCGGCGCCGCTCGACCCCGCGGACTCGACGGCTGTCGTGGCGTACGTCTCCGAGTTCCTCGACGTCATGGGAATCACGGACGGCTGCAGCCATACGGAACTGCGCCTGACACCGTCCGGCCCCGAGGTCATCGAGACGCACACCAGGGTCGGCGGAGACTCGATCCCGACACTCGTCAGGCAGGCCACAGGGCACGATCTGCTCGACCTGCTGGTCCAGTGGTCCCTCGACGGCACCAGGCCGCAGGCACCGGTGCCCACCATCGCCGGTGCCGCCGCGATCCGCTTCTTCGCGCCACCTCCGGGGAGGGTCACCGCGATCAGCGGGGCTCAGCGGTGGCAGGGGCTGCCCGGTGTCCTCAAGTTCCATCTTCCGTTGAAGGTGGGGGACCGGATCCCGCGGATACGGGACTCCCACACCCGGGTCGGCTACGTGCTGACCACGGCCCCGACCGCCGCCCGGGCGATCGAACTGTGCCGCGAGGTCGTGTCGGGGGTCCACATCGATGTCGGATAGCGTGCCGCAGGTTCGACGTCACAGATCTTCTCTCTTCACCCCAGAAAGGCGGCGCAGCACGTGAACGACCAGGCGAGCAAGGGCAACGGATTGATCAGGGGCCGTTTCGGCGAGGGCATGTCCGAGGTGATGGAGCAGATCAACGCCTCCATCGGCTTCGACCAGCGGATGGCCATGCAGGACATCGACGGCTCGGTCGCCCATGTCACGATGCTCTGTGAGCAGGACATCATCTCCGAGGCGGACGCCACGGCCATCAAGGACGGCCTGGAGGTGATCCGGGCCGAGATCACCTCCGGGAACTTCACGTTCTCGGCGGAGCTCGAAGACATCCACATGAACATCGAGTCCAGGCTCCGCGAGCTGATCGGCGCCGCGGCCGGGCGCCTGCACACGGCCCGCAGCCGCAACGACCAGGTCGCCACGAGCTTCCGCCTCTGGGTGCGCGACGCCAACGACCGCGCACTGGATCTGGTCCAGCAGCTCATCGCGGTCCTGGTCGAACAGGCCGGACAGCACACGGCGACCATCCTGCCCGGCTACACCCATCTGCAGAGCGCTCAGCCGGTGTCCTTCGGCCACCACCTGATGGCGTACGTCGAGATGTTCGGCCGCGACTACGGACGGCTGCGGGACTGCCGCGAGCGCCTGAACGAGTCTCCGCTGGGTGCGGCGGCGCTGGCCGGGACGTCCTTCCCGATCGACCGCGAACGCACCGCGGAGCTGCTGGGGTTCGCCCGGCCGATGGCCAACTCCCTGGACGCGGTCTCGGACCGGGACTTCGCCCTGGAGTACCTCTCGGCCGCCTCGATGTGCATGACGCATCTGTCGCGCCTGGCCGAGGAGATCGTGCTGTGGATGTCGCCGCAGTTCGGCTTCATCGAACTGTCGGACGCCTGGACGACCGGCTCGTCCATCATGCCGCAGAAGCGGAATCCCGACGCCGCCGAGCTGGTCCGGGGCAAGACCGGCAGGGTGCACGGCTCCTTGTTCGGGCTGCTGACGGTCATGAAGGCGCTGCCCCTGACGTTCTCCAAGGACATGCAGGAGGACAAGGAACGGACCTTCGACGGTGCCGACACCTTCGAGCTGTGTCTGAAGGCGATGATCGGCATGATCGGGGACCTGAAGGCCCGCGCGGCGGAGATGCGGGCGGCGGCCGGCGCCGGCCACGCGACGGCCACCGACCTCGCCGACTGGCTGACGCGCGAGCTGGGCATGCCGTTCCGGGAGGCCCACCACATCACGGGCCGGCTGGTACGCCTGGCGGACGAACGGGCATGCAGTCTGGACGAGTTGCCGCTGAAGGAGATGCAGGAGGTTGATTCCCGCATCAATGCGGACGTGTTCGCGGTGCTCGGGGTGGAGGACTCGGTGACCTCGCGCCGCAGTCTCGGCGGTACCTCGCCGGAGTGCGTGGCGCGTCAGGTCGACCTGTGGCGCGCTCGTGTCGAGAAGCTGCCCGCCACATGACGACCTACCGCGAGATCTTCGGGATCCGTGAGTTCCGGGCCCTGTTCGTGGTCCGCCTGTTCGCGATGACGGGTGTCGTGCTCTCCAGCCTGGCGCTCGGCACCGTGATGTACCAGCAGACGGGATCGCCGTTCCTGACGGCGATCTCGCTCTTCGGCGGACCGCTCGTCCAACTCGTCGCCGCGCGCTATCTCCTGGCCACCTCGGACCTGATGCGTCCGCGCACCGCGATGATCTTCATGGCGAGCGTGTCCACGACGACGGCCGTGTTGCAGACACTGCCGGGTCTGGGCTGGTGGCTGCGGTTCCTGATCCTCGCGGGCGGCTACGTGGCGATGGCCGCGACATCGGGGGCCGTCATCGCGCTGCTGTCCGACATCGTGCCGAAGGACGCGTTCGTGCTGGCGCGCGCCACGATGAACATCACGGTCGGCGGCATGCAGATCATCGGCAACGGCATCGGCGCCGTGCTGCTCGCCGTGGTGTCGCCGTCCTGGCTGTTCGGCATCGCGGCGGCGGTCGGCGTCACCGCCGGCCTCACCGCGCGGCTCGGGCTCCCGGACCGCCCGCCGCGCGCCGCGGGAAAGACGGTCGAGCGCAGCCGCCGTATCAACCGCGAGCTGCTCACCTCGCCCGTCGTCCGGCCCCTCTACCTGATGATGTGGCTGCCCAACGGCCTCGTCACGGGATGCGAAGCACTGTTCATCCCCTACGCCAGGGACCACGCCGGATTTCTGCTCGCGGCCGGCGCGGGCGGCATGCTCGCCGGTGACATCGTGGTCGGACGCTTCGTCCCCTTGGCGTTGCGGGACCGCCTGATCCTGCCGCTGTGCGTGCTCCTGGGGGTGCCGTTCCTGCTGTTCCCCCTGTCGCCGCCGGTACCTGTCGCGGCGGTACTGGTGGCGCTGTCCGCCTTCGGATGCGCGGCGCTGCTGCCGTTGCAGGAACGGCTCGTGGGCCAGACCCACGAGGACACGCGCGGCCAGGCGTTCGGCCTGTTCAGCACCGGCCTGATGGTGGCACAGGGCCTGGGGGCCGCGTTGGCCGGCGGTCTCGCCCAACTGTTCGCCGGGGTGGACGCGGTGGCCTGGGCGATGGCCTCGATGGCCGTGATGTCGCTGCTGGCCACCGTGCTGCTGCTCAAGGGAGTGCAGCGCTCGACCACCCTGGGCGCCCGCGTCTAGTCGCTGACACAGCGAGGCCCGACACCCCCTTCAGGGGGTGGCCTCGCTCTGTCCTGCTGCCCTGATCACCAACCAACTCACGATGAGCACCAGACACAGGGGGTAATTTCCGATGTCCCAAACCCTGGCCTCCCCACAAGCGCTGTTCCAGCGGGCACCCGTTCGCGCCAAGGACGAGGCCGTCTTCATCGGCAAGTTGTGCGTGCTCGCCGTGCTGACAGCGGCCGGGATCGCGCTCGCCGTTCAGTCCTCGTACGTGGCGACCGCGGCCGGCGTGGTCCTCCTGGGAGCGGCGTACACCCACGCGGTGGAACTGCAGCACCAGTGCCTGCACCACTCGGCGTTCCGCGGTTCGCGCATGCACCGCATCGTCGGCGTGCCGCTGGGCACGCCCATGCTGGTGTCCTACAGCCACTACCGCGTACGTCATCTGCAGCACCACCGCTACCTGGGGACCCCGCAGGACACGGAGTTCTTCGGCTTCGACACACGCAAGCCGCTCACCCTGGGTGCCCTGGCCAAGGGGCTGTTCGACGTGAGCCGCCTGGTGGGCGTGGGACGTGACATCGCCCAGTGCGTGCCGGGCCGCTGGCAGTACGACATGGGGCAGATCTCCCCGAAGAGTCGCAAGGCGATCATCGCCGAGTACCGGTGGTTCGGAATCTTCCTCGCGCTCCTCGTGACGGTCTCCGCCGTCGGTGGTGGGTCGCTGGTGATGCGCCTGTGGCTGCTGCCCTTCCTCGTGGCGATGCCGATGCACTTCCTGGTGGAACTGCCCGAGCACATCCTGTGCGACACCGACAGCGTCGACGTGTTGCGCAACACCCGTTCCATAACCGGCAGTTGGCTGACAACCTGGTTCACCAACGGAAACAACCTGCACATCGAGCACCACGCCGCGATGAACGTCCCGATCAACCGCCTCCGCGAAAGGCACCCCGACACCCAGGAGTTCGGGTTGAACGTTCAGCGCACCTACTTCGAGTTCTTCACCATCGTGATGCGGGAGGTCTGGAAGAACAGAAGAGCAGCGGCCTGACGGTGAACGGAGGTGTGTCAGCCGCGCGGGCTGGCGGCCCCGCGCCGCCACCCAGTGCGGCGGCCCCGGGCCACACCGGGCACGGCACCACCTACGTCCCATGCTGCTCCCGCGGGATCTCAGCACCTACCTGATCGGCGGGCAGCCCCTCGGCGCCGGCCGCCTCGCGGGCCCAGCGCAGGGCATTGGACAGCGCCGCCCGTCGGCGGAGCCTGGCAGAAGGCTACGACGACGATGACGGCGACGGGCGGGCTCGATGCCTGTTGGCCTGCGGGACGGATTGCAGGCGCCGCGACTGGTCAGGCAGATGGGCCGGCGCAGCAGCATTCCTGGCCGCCGACCTGAGCGAGGGAATCGCCCGGACGAACCGTCCGCGGCCTCGTCCGCCGGCTCGGCCTGCGGACCACCGCCGCGGACCACCCCGCGCCCGCCGAGCCCCGGGAAGACGCCTCGCCGCCGGACACGGGACCGGCCAGGAGCATGCCATGACACCGTGGCCGCAACACGCCAACCGACTCTTCGGCGTCGCCCGCGAATGGGAGAACCGGATGTACCCCCTCTGGGTACAGGCGCTGCGCACGGCGGCGCACCGGAGAGCGGCAGCGGACGAACGGGCCGGGACGGCAGGAGACACAAGGAGTGTGGAAGACCCGTGATCCTCCATCCGCTCGACGGTCCCGAGGACGTCGCACGAGCCGTCGAGGCCTTCCGGGAAGACGGTCACACCGTGCTCGACGTCCTGTTCACCGAACAGGACGTGGCCGGCTTCCGGAGGCTGCGCGAACAGACCGTCGCCGACAGTCGATCCACCGACGGCACCGACGACCGGCCGCTTTTCCGTCACCAACCTGGTAGAGCGCTGTCCCCGGGAAGTCTGGCCGACGGTCAGCCGGCCCCGGCTGCTGCGGTTCGCGGAAACCGTCAGGGCCCCCGAGTTCAACTCGACAGCACCGTACTGTTCGGGGCCCCAGCGATGGAGACCGAACTCCGCGGCCTGCCAGAGACGGCAAAGAGCCGGCATCGACGAACAGCGGCCGGGACAGGCCGGGGGCGGCCTGCTGCCGCGGGTCCAGGTACCAGCGCAGCGCAGCCGGGCTCCCGCCCGTCCTCCGGCGGAGCTGGTCAACGGCATCCGGACCGTCGCCCGGGGTGAGGCCCTGCTGGCACCCGCCGAAACCCGCCACCTCGTCGGCCACTTCGCCCAGCATCTGCGGCCGGCCGACACCTCCCGGCCGGCCAGACAAGACCTCGTGCGTGCGCTGCCCCCCCCCCGCGAACTGGAAGTGCTCCCACTGATCGCCGAGGGGCTGTCATACGCGGAGATCGCCGCGTCGATGTTCATCACGCCCGAGACCGTCAAGACCTACGTGTCGCGCATTCTGGCGAAACTCGGCCTGCGCGACCGCGTCCAGGCCGTCGTCCTCGCCTACCGGGTCGGACTGGTGCCCGGCGCACCGTGAACCGACATGCGCGTGTGCCCGTACAGAGCCGCCTGCCGTCGGCTGTCAGAGGGCGATTGCAGTGGCCCAACCCTGCGTGAACCTTCCCTGCTCAGCGGCGGATCCACCGAGTGATCCGGAGGAAGGGCTGCCAGCAGCGGTCGATGTCCGCTTCGGTGACGCCGGTGCGCGATCACCACGGCCGGACTGGCCTGTCGACGCCACCGCTGAGCAGCTTGTGAACGATCAGACGGAGCTGAGCCCGGCACCGAGTTCAGCCGATGTCGTCGCGTCGAGGGCCATCGGCATGCGACGGTCTGAGCCGGGCCGGTGCCGGGTTAGGAGTTGTTCCGCTGCGAGGTCCAGACTGTGCCGCGGGTCTCGTACTCAAGCATGCTCTCCAAACCGAGCGCGGCGTCGACGCCGAGTTCCCGGTGGACCAGCCTGAGTGCGAGGTCCAGGCCGGAGGTGACGCCTCCGGCGGTGACCAGGTCACCGTCGTCGACGACGCGGGCGTTCTTCAGGATCCCGCCCTGTCGTTCCAGGTCGGCCTTGGCCCGGTGGTGGGTGGTGCAGGGCCGGCCGTTGGTGAGGCCGGCGGCGGACAGGAGCATCACGCCGGTGCACAGGGCGCTGATGATGAGCCCCGGCCGGGGGGCCCGCGCCAGCGCCCGGGGCAGGGCGCCCCGCTGGATCTCGGCCCAGACGCCGGGGTCCTCACGGCGGGCGTAGCCGCCGCCGGGAACGACCAGGAGGTCGGCTTCTTCGGGGGCCCAGGCGTGGTCGGCGCGCAGGCGGGTGCCGTAGGCGGCGGTGACGGTGCGAGGGCCGTCGAGGGCCACGTAGCGGACCTCGACGGCGCGGTCGGTGAAGTAGTCGGACGCGGCGAACACCTCATAGGGGGCCGCGAGGTCGAGTTCCTCCACGCCCTCGAAGAGCACGACGTGCACGCGCAGGGAGTCGGCACTCTCGTGTCGGAGTGGTGCTGCGGCGGAGCTGTGCGTGGGGACGCCGGTGGCGATGCCGGCGGCTCCGAGGGCGGTCGCGGTGCGCAGGAGGGTGCGTCGCTTCACGGATCGTCTCTTTCTGGGTGGTCGGCGAAAAGGCGGGCAGGTCCTCAGCGGGCGAGGGGCTCGTCGGCGAGGTAGGGGGGTGCGGGGTCGTACTGGAGCTCACGCCGTACGGCGCGCGCGTGGTCCCGGCCGTGCAGGTGCCCGACGAGCCAGAGGGCGCTGTCGATTCCGGCGGACACACCCTGGCTGGTCAGGAGGTTGCCGTCCACGACGTATCGGGGATCGGACAGGACGGTCACGTCCCCACGGGCCGCCAGTGCCTCCTCGTACCGCCAGTGGGTGGCCACGCGGCGGCCGCGGGCCGGGCCGGCGGCGTGGAGGAGGAAGGCGCCCGTGCAGACGCCGACGACCCAGTCGGCCTGCTCGGCCCGGTCGGCGATCCACTGCGTGACTCGGGGGCTGCGCGGTTCGGCCTTCCGGGCCCCGGACCCACCGGGGACGAGCAGCACGTTCAAGGGCGGGTGGCGGTCGAGTGCGTGGTCCGGCAGGACCCGCATGCCGTTGGCGCAACGTACTGGGCCGGTGTTCTCGGCGAGCAGCACAACGGTGTCGGCGCCGTCGCGCAGTGCCGCGGAGGTGGTGAAGACCTCCCAGGGGCCGCAGACGTCGAGTTCCTCGGCGGTGTCGAAGAGGAGAATGCCGTATGTGGTCATGGCGCAGCCGTTCGTGAGAGGAGAGTGGGATTCCGCGTCAGCGTGGCGGAGTGGCCGGGGGAGGGCGGGCTGAGGGGGTAAAGGCGTAGCCGTCAGCGGGTGTTGACGATGCCCCGGCGTTCGTATTCCAGGACCTCCTCGGCGAACAAGGCCGTGTCGGGGCCGAAGAACCGCTCCAGGAGCCGGATTCCGAGGTCGATGCCCGAGGTCACGCCCCCGCAGGTGACGAGGTCGCCGTCGTCGACGACCCTGCCGCCGACCACGTGCCCGCCGTCCCGGCGCAATTCCTCTTGGGCGATGTGGTGGGTGGTGCAGCGGCGCCCGGCGGTCAGGCCCGCTGCCGACAGCAGCATGGTGCCCGTACACACGGCGCCGAGGACGAGGCCCTTTCTGGGGGTCGCCGCGAGGGCCCGGGGCAGGACGCCCCGCCGGATCTCCCGTTGGAGTCCGGAGCCGTCTCCGTACCCCGCGCCGGGCACGATGATCACGTCCGCCGAGCGGGGCGACCAGGCGTCCCGGCACACGATTTCCATACCGGCGGACGTCGTCACGCGCCGGGGGCCCTCGGCATGGACGAAGGACTGCGTGACGAGCTTTTCGCCGGCGATGCCGAGCACCTCCACGTGACCGGCGAAGTCCTGTTCCTCGACGCCGTCGTACAGGACGGTGTGGACGCGCAGCGGGCGCGAGCGCGGGGGAGAGGCTTGAGATCGCCAAGTGGTGCCGGTGCGGGCGGACATGGGGCCTCCGTCAGACGTGGCGGCGTGGTGTCCGAGGCCGCCGGGACGTGGGAACACGCCCAGTCTTCCGGCGGCCCGGGACCCACGAAACGGGCACGCGTGCCGCTGGTGCGCAAGATGCGGCCAACCTCCGTGCGCCTGACGTCCCTCCCCCCCCCCGGCCGCTCAGACGCGGAAGGCCGCCCGGTAGGCGGACGGTGTGGTCCCGACCTGCCGTGCGAAGTGGTGGCGCAGCGTCTCGACGGAGCCGAACCCGCACTCCTCGGCCACCCGGGTCAGCGGCAGCGCCGTCGTCTCCAGGAGTTCCCGGGCGCGCTGGACGCGCTGCGCGAGCAGCCAGCGCAGCGGCGTGGTCCCGGTCTGGGCGCGGAAGTGCCGGGCCAGGCTGCGGCGGCTCATCATCGCGTGTGCGGCGATGTCGGCCAGGCTCAGTGGTTCGCCGAGCTTGCTGCGCATCCACTGCAGGGTGTCACCGAGGTCGGTGGTGTCCTCCTCGGGCGCCCGGTACTCGATGTACTGCGCCTGTCCTCCCGTTCGCTGGGGCGGCATCACCAGCGTGCGCGCGGCCTTCGCTGCAACCGCCGCACCGTGGTCGTGGCGAATCATGTGCAGGCACAGGTCAAGTCCGGCGGCGATCCCGGCCGAGGTGAGGATCCGGCCCTCGTCCACGTAGAGCACGGACGGGTCCACCCGCGTGTTGGGAAACTGCTCTGCGAGCGCGTCGGCGAATCGCCAGTGGGTGGTCGCGCGGCGTCCCTCCAGGAGCCCGGCATGGGCCAGGGCGAAGGCTCCTGTACAGATGGAGGCGATGCGGGCTCCGCCGGCCGCCGCCGCTCGTAACAGGCGGAGCGCCCTTGGAGACGGGACCTGGTCGTGTGGGATGCCGGGTACGACAACCGTCCCCGCGCCCAGGACGTCGTCCCAGCCGTACGAGGAGGAGACTCGGAACGGCTCGACCGGGCCGGCCGTCGCCGTCACCGTGCGATCGACACAGACCCGCACCTCGTAGGCCGGGGTTCCGTCATCGCCTAGGGGTATCGCGAACACCTGGCAGGGGATGGCCAGATCGAGGGCTGACACTCCGTCGAGTGCGAGAACGGCGACCACATGCATACGTCGGGAGCCTACGTGGTCGCGAAGCGGCTCGGCGGGCGGTCCGCAAGCGAGGCAGGCCGGCAGTGGGGCGCAGGTGTGGCTTTCCCCGCGCTCACCCCGCGGTGGGGGTACCGGACGTACAGCTCCTGGCAAAGGCGTTGGACGTGGCGGTCGGTGATGAGGCAGGCTGGCCGGGCCCAGGAAGGCTTCGTGGATGTCGCCGCGTCGCTCCCATCGGATGCGCAAGCGGCGGAAGCTGTGCGGCCAGGCGCTCGTGTCCTGCCCACGTAGCGGAAGACGCCCAGGCTGGAGCCGTACTGCGGGGCGAGCGCGCTTGCCGCGAGGGGAGTTTGGAGCAGAAGTAGTCACCGCTCCGTGATCACCGATCTCGACCGCGACATCCAGCTGTCACGACAAGGGTTGATCCGCTCTGGCCGAGGCAGCCGGGTGTGGCTCGCCGGGGAGGAAGGTCACCTGGGGTGCGCCCGTGCGTGGATGGATGGTGACCTCTCCTGTCACGCCGTAGACCTCGTCCAGTAGCCGGGGCGTGAGAACCTCGGCGGGCGGGCCGGAGGCGGTGACCGTGCCGTCGCGCAGGACGTAGAGGCGGTCGCAGTAGTAGGCGGCCAGGTTGAGGTCGTGCAGGGCGAGGAGCACCGTGGCCGGCAGGCGGCGCAGTGTGTTCAGGATGTCCAGCTGGTGCCGGATGTCGAGGTGGTTGGTGGGCTCGTCCAGGACGAGCAGGGATGGTTGCTGGGCCAGCGAGCGGGCGATGAGGACGCGTTGGCGTTCGCCGCCGGAGAGCTGGTTGAAGGGACGGTGGGTCAGGTCGGTGGCGTCCACCGCATTCAGGGCCCTCTCGATCAGGTCGGAGTGCTGGGTGGTGTCCCCGTCCAGCAGCCGTTTGTGCGGGGTGCGGCCCATCGCGACGACCTCGCGCACGGTCAGGTCGAAGTCGGCGCCCGGCTCCTGGACCACCGCCGCAACGGTTCGGGCCAGTTGCCGCACGGCCAGCGACCAGGCGTCGGTGCCGTCGACCCTGACATGGCCGGTCGCGGGGCGCAGGACGCGGTAGACGGCGCGCAGCAGGCTGGATTTGCCGCTGCCGTTGGGGCCGACGACGTCGATGACCTCACCTGGGCGTGCGGTCAGGGAGACGTCCTCGACCAGGCGGTGTGCGCCGGAGGTGAGGGTGATGCCGTCGATGACGAGTTCGGTGGCGGTCATGCCCCTCCCCGGTCGGTGGTCTGCCGTGCGTCGCGGCGCATCAGCCACAGGAAGAACGGGCCGCCACACAGGGCCGTGAGCACCCCGACGGGGATCTCCATGGGGGCGGCGATGACGCGTGCGGCGATGTCGGCCCAGATGAGGAAGACCGCGCCGCTGAGCGCGGCCGTGGGCAGGACGCGGCGGTGGTCGCCGCCGACGGCCAGGCGGACGATGTGCGGCAGCGTCAGCCCGACGAAGCCGATCGGCCCGCACGCCGCCACGAGAACGCCGGTGACGAGGGAGAGCAGGACGAACATGCGGGCGCGGAAGCGGGCCACATCCAGACCCATGGTCGTGGCGGCCTCCTCGCCGGCGAGGAGGAGGTTCAGGTTGAGGGCCTGCACCATGAGGACGGCGATGCCAACCAGCAGGGCGGCGCTGGGCAGCCACAGGGTGCCCCAGTTGACGCCGCCGAGGCCGCCGAGGGTCCAGGCGAGGACGCGCGGGCCTCGTTGCCCCGATCGGTGGTGAGCAGCAGCAGATCCAGTACGGCGGTCAGTACCGCGGCGACGGCCACTCCGGACAGGACCAGCCGTGCGGAGGTGATCCGGCCGCCGGTGCGGGCGGTTGTGTAGACGAGCAGCAGTGCGCCGAGCGCGACCGCGAACGCGGCGACGGACAGCGACACCGGGCCGAACACCGTGACGCCGAAGACGATCACCACGACGGCGCCCAGCGATGCCCCGGAGGAGACTCAGCTGGCTCATGGGTGGGGGCGCAGTGCGGGGGTGTGTTGAAGGTCGCCCCGGCTTGCGCCTTTTCGCTGACGCTCCGTCATGGAGCTGGATGCAAGTCTGACATCGAATGCGGAGGGTAGTTGTCCTGATGCGGGAGGTGACCGACCTGCGGGGAGTGTCAGGGTCGAATGGAAGGGGGAACCATGGCAGTTCCTTCGACGCCGGGTATGTCCTGGGGGTCGGTGTCTTCGCTCGGCGGTCAGCTGACGGGTAATCCGGCGGTGGCGCCCTCTTCGGACGGCCGCCTGGAGGTGTTCATTCGGGGGCGAGATGGCGATGGGCTGCTGACCGCGCATCAGCAGACGTGGGGTGGCTGGTCGGAGTGGAAGAAGGTGGGGGAGGCCACTTTGTCCGGGGATCCGCACGTGTTGCGGACGGCAGCGCGGCGCATCGCAGTGTTCTTCAAGGACAGGCAGGGTGATCTCGAGCATCCGTGGCAGACGGTCATCAACGGTGGCTACGGTCGGGGGGCGACGCTGGCTGCCGGCATCGGGGGCAACCCGGTCCCCGGGCTGCATGCCGACGGCCGCCCGGCGGCGTTCTTCCGGGGCACGGACAGCGCTCTGTGGCACGTGTGGGAGACCGCCAAGTCCGGTTACGGCAACTGGACCGGCCCGGCTCGCCTGGGTGGCTCCCTGTCGGGCGATCCAGCGGTGGCGACAGACGCGCGTGGCCGTCTGCAGGTCTTCTTCCGCAGCACCGACGGCCATCTCTGGGTTGTCCGCCAGCATGAACCCAACAGCACCTTCGCGAGTCCTCGGAGCATCGCGCGCGACATCGGCGGCGACCCCGTCGTCGGCGTGAACGCCGACGGGCGTCTGGAGGTGTTCTTCCAGGGTACCGACGACGCCCTGTGGCATCTGCCGCAGACCGACGACTACGACGGGTGGGCCACGCTGAGCAGCCTCGGTGGCACCCTGACCGGCAAGCCGGCCGTCGCCCGGGCCGCCGACGCCCGGCTGGTCGTCTTCTACTGGGGCGGTGGCCACCTGTGGGCCAGTGAGCAGAGCGTCGCCAACGGTGCCGACTGGAGTGGCCATGAGCAGATCGCGCAGAACATCGGTGGTGAACCCGTCGTCGAGGCTGATGGACACGGACGCCTGGACGTGTTCTTCCACGGTTCGGACCATGCCGTCTGGCACATCGCCCAGATGTTCGGCCAGCCGGCGGCCGGTTACGCGGTGTCCAGCTGATCGCTCGCCATACCGGGCGAGGGGAACAGCGCGGCGCCGCTCCGAGTAGGCGGTCACGGGTCAGCCGCCGGAACTGGTGAGGCTCCGCCATCGCCCGGCCCTCGAGCTTCGTCTCGAGGGCCGGGGGGATCGAGGCCTTCACTCGACTGGCCTGGTGCCCTTGTACGTGGCTGGCCCGCTTCTCGGCGGGGCCGTCGTGACGGGCGAGCTCTGTGCCGCAGACCGCCGGGTGCTCGTGTCCGGGCGTCGGCGGGGTGGGCTGCCGATGCGGTGCGGTGTCTCGTCGCCATTTTCCGGCAATGAGCCGCCGGAAGGGGCAGTGACGGCTCAACGCTCGCGCAGTCAATTGCAGGTGGAGCACGGTCGTCGGTTCCGGCGGTCGAATCGGTGAAGGGATGACCATGAGCACTGCCACCACGGCAGCCACGGGTGAAAAGCAATCCGGTCCTCAGATCAGCACGGTCGTCGGGACCGGGGTGGCGGGGGCACCCAAGGGGGAGAAAGAGCTAGCTGTTGCGGCCCAGGTGAACCTCCCGAATGGAGTGGCGGTGGACAGCGCCGGCACCCTCTACATCGCCGATAGCGGGAACCACAGGGTCCGGAAGGTGACGACTGACGGGCAGATCAGCACGGTCGCGGGTACCGGCGTCGCGGCCTTCGGTGGTGACGGCGGCCCTGCTGTATCGGCTCAGCTGAACTACCCTCGAGCGGTGGCGGTGGACAGCGTGGGCGATCTCTACATCGCCGATTCCGGGAACCACAGGGTCCGGAAGGTGACGAGGGCTGATGGGAAGATCAGTACGGTCGCGGGCACCGGGGCGGCGTCCTTCGGTGGTGATGGTGGTCTTGCCACCGCCGCACGGCTCAACGCCCCCTTCTCCGTGGCGGTCGACGGCGAGGGAGACCTCTATATCGCTGACTACAACAATCATCGGGTCCGGAAGGTGACGAGGGCTGATGGGAAGATCAGTACGGTCGCGGGCACCGGGGCGGCGTCCTTCGGTGGTGATGGTGGTCTTGCCACCGCC
>NZ_JBWKIF010000029.1:0-8087 GCF_056432865.1 Streptomyces sp. NPDC044921 | reverse complement strand
CCGCACGGCTCAACGCCCCCTTCTCCGTGGCGGTCGACGGCGAGGGAGACCTCTATATCGCTGACCACGGCAATCATCGGGTCCGGAAGGTGACGAGGGCTGATGGGAAGATCAGTACGGTCGCGGGCACCGGGGCGGCGTCCTTCGGCGGGGACGGTGGCCTGGCCACAGCCGCCCAGCTGAACCTGCCCATCGGCCTGGTAGTGGACAGTGCCGGCAACCTCTACGTCTCGGAGTGGCACAACCACCGGGTCCGCAAGATCACTACCGATGGCAGGATCAGCACGGTCGCGGGCACGGGCGCCGCTTCCTTCGGCGGGGACGGCGCCCCCGCCGCCTCGGCCCAGCTGAAAAATCCGTGCGGTCTGGCCGTCGACTGCGTCGACACGCTCTTCATCGTCGACCACGGCAACAGCCGGGTGCGGAAGGTCCCCTCGCAGAGGATGGCCGGGCTGCCCGAGTCGGGCACAGTGGTCTGCTGGGCCAACGTCCGCAGCAGGCTGCGGATGGCGGTCGCTCGTGAGTCGACCGCGGACGGGGCCGAGATCCACCAGAGCCTGGCGGTGGCCAGGGATCATCAGCGATGGCGGCTGGTCGCCGCGGGCCAGGACAACGGCGAGGTGCTGTACCGGCTCGAGAACGTGCGCAGCGGCAAGGTCCTGGAGGTCGTGGGCGCACAAGAGGCGGCCGGCACGGTGGTCGCGCAGCGCGCCTACGGGGGGCCTGACGCGCACCACCAGCAGTGGCGGCTCATCCCGGTGGGTTCTGTGACCGACACGCCTCGGGTGTACGAGATCGCGAATCGCAACAGCGGTCTGCTGCTGCGGGTGGACACCAACGCGCGTGCGGCGATCAAGCAGGACGGGTCGGAGGGCGACCACCGAAGCCGGCAGTGGCAACTGCTTCCTGCGTGACACACAAGGGGGGGCAGAGGCGGCCACGCCCCCGCCCCCCTTTGCACGCCGGGTGTTACGGGGAACCGGGGGAGTTCTTGACGGTCGTCTCGGTCTTGCTGGTCTCGCCCAGGGGCTGCGGGGTCTCAGCGGCCGCCTTGGCTGCCGCGGGGGCCGGTGGGGCCTTGGGGGTCTCCGGGGCCTTGGGAGGCGTGGCGTACTCGCTCCTCGCCGGCTCGTCCTTCAAATCCTTGTTCTTCTTCAGCCCTTCATTCTCCGGGATCTTCGAGCGGGCATCCTGCATGCCGCTGGACGCCGCAGCGGACACTGAACTGGCCTCGTCGGCGTACCGCGCCTGCGTGGTGGCCGATGCCTGAGTGGTCTGGATGAAGGAGCCGAGCATGCCCAGGATGACCCGCGCTTCAGGCGATTGCTCCCGCACGACCTTCGCGCGGGAAGAGGCTCCGTGGATCGCGTTGCTGAACAGAGCCGTCCTGGTGTCGTCGTAGGCACCGGCGTCGACGTCCTCGAAGTCAACGTCCGCTCCCGGCTCCGGTCCGGGGCGGTCGGTGCCCACCGAGAACAGCCCTGCACCATTGATCGCTGACGTGAAGATGTTTTCGAATACCACGGTGCTCACCCCTGCTCATCCATCGGAAGGCTGCTTGTGCAGCGCCCGGTCACTGTCGGTCAGGCTCTCGCCGTCGAACATCGTGTGATGGACATCCAGTGCGGAGACGATCTCCGCCCATCCGTGCATCAGGAAGCCGCCGCCGGCCAGATCGAGGTCGCTGATGGGGCGGGCCACCAACTGGTCGAGACCGGGGTAGTTCCCCGACTGCGGGGGAGACAGGACCGCGACCGGCACATCGTATTTCACCGCGATGAACCCGGAGAAGGTCACCGGAATCTCGTACCGGTACTGCTTGCAGCAGCGCCGCTGCGTCACGATGGTCTCCACGCGGGAGTTCGGAGCGACCTTGCCGGAGATCTGCGATTTCGAGGCCCAGCTGGTGGTCAGCGAGCCGCCGACGGTGGCGGCGATACCCAGTGCCAACGAGGCGTTGAGCGATGCGGTGCCGGTGGCGCTGCCCGAAGTGGTGAACGCCACCGAGTCCGTCACCGAGTTCGTCGCGGAGTTCGTCGCCGCGTTCCGCGTGGCCGCCTCGGTGGCATTGGCGTTGTCCACGCCGACGCTGTCCTTGCTGTTCTTGTTGGTGACGGTGTTTGCGTTCTTGTTCGACACTTCGTTCTGGCATTGCGTCTGAAGCTGCGACTGCAGGTCCATCTTGAGCTGGTTCTGCAACTGCAGTTGCAACTGTGCGCTGACGCTGCCGCCGAAGGTGAGCTTGGCATCTCCGTGCAGCGACCAGGTGATGCCGTTCGACACGGTGAAATCGACCGAGTCGGTAAAGGTCATCGGTTCCGTCTGGCTGCGGTTCACGTAGGAGCGGCAGGAGAAGGTGTCGGGCGGGGGCTGGTCCACGTTGCACCGCTCTTCGATCAGCGGCTCCCCGAGGTTCATGTACGCCAGCCAGCCCAGCTGGAACGCCGACTTGGACGCGGGGAAGGCGCCGAAGGCCGACTTGTTCACGGAGAAGCCGACGGGCTTGTGCCGCACGCCGTAGTCGTCGACGTAGACCAGATTGGGGTGGTCCAGGAGGGTCTGCCAGTTCTGATGAATGTTCAGTTCTTGCAGGTTCTTCTTCGTCAGCGGCTGCCGTTTGGTCCTGTCCAGGCTGTATGCGTTGGAAGGCATTCCCTGTCCTCGACTCATCTGGCCGAAAATGCTCGGCGAAAAGGCAACAGGCATCTGTGGGGATTTTCCGAAGTCTGAAGCTAACAGGGCTTGTAAATCAGCGGAAGAGTGTTGCGGCCATCATGCCCGAACGAGTGAAAATACTTCACCATGTGATCCCAACTCCGTTGTCGGGGAGGTAACTTGAAGCGCGCTGCGGACCGAGCGGACAAGAGATTCGTAGATTTCTGCTCGGGCAGATGCTGTGTACGCGAATGTGCCGCGAGTGACCTGTGAGGCGTGCGCTGCTATCCACTTCGAGATCCCATGATTCCGGGAGGATCAAAATGTGACCTAATCCCTCCCCAGGATCACCGCACTGAGTGTCTGGCGCATTTCCTGCCACATCCGAAAAAGGTGAGGTTTCCGCGATGTACACCCAAGAACGCACGGCGATGTCGAATCTGGTGGTCGGCGGTCCGGTGGCGGTGAACAGCTACGACAACGCCATCGTGGCCGCGCTGGTGGAGAACCGGCCGGTCATGCTCGTCCACGCCTTCAACGGCGGCTACCTCCGGCCGGCCGAACTGGGGGAGTCGAGCCATGACAAGGGGGTCAAGCTGGCCACCGCGCTCGATCCGGCCACCAAGGAGGTGCAGGGCCACCTCTGGCACATCACCCCGGCCGGCTTCTTCGGGCAGCGGCCGCTGTACTTCATCGAGAGCGCCGCGGGCCAGGTGCTGGCCAAGTCCTCGACCGCGCCCATCGCCGCGGGTGCAGGGGACACCGGGCGCGGCGACGACGGCGTGCCCAAGCCGCAGCGCCGGCGCATCACCGTCCATCAGGACGCCCCCAAGAGCACAGCCGACACCGTCCAGGTCGGCCTCCCGGACAAGGTCGGTGACAAGTGGCGGGGGAAGAACGGCGCGCCCGAGGACACCCAGTTGTGGGTCGTCACGGTGACACCGTGGGGCGGGATCACGTTCGTGCCGATCACCCACCCCGACGCCATCCTCGGGTTCAAGGACCACACGGTGGCCGCCGACAGCGAGGTGCGTCTCACCTACAACTGGGGCGGTGACTTCACCGGCACGGTCATCAACACCTTCTACCCGCGGCTGCCCAGCGAGTGGAGCGTCCCCTACCACCACGTCTTCACGTGATCCGCGGCCCACGCCACGCCGCATCGGTCCCGAGCCCCTGCCCGCACCGCCTGGAAGAGGCACCACGATGCCCGTACCCACGCAAGAACTGAAACTGGAGATCGTCAACGCCGCCACCGGCTGGAGCCTCGGCGCCAGGGCCGCGCCGGGCACGGACGGGACGCTCGTCGTCCGCGACTTCCCCGATGGCGGACCGAGCCCGGATCGGTGGCAGCTCACCCCTGTACAGGCCACGCAAGCCGGCCAGGCTCAGAACCAGCCGGCCTACGTGATCCGCAATGCGGTCAGCGGCAAGGTGATCGACAACCCCGCTGCTGCGGACCGCGGCGTGCGCCAGTGGGACCCCGCCGCCGGCAAGAGGAGCCAGCAGTGGCATGTCGTCCCCGCCGAGGGCCAAGCGGGCCTCTACTTCATCGAGGGCGCGACCGATGGCGCCGTCCTCGATCTCGACGACAGCGCGGCGGACGCACCCCGGGTCGTCCTGCGCGCGTACGACGACAACGCCGAGAGCCAGCGCTGGCGCCTCGTACCGATGGAGCCCGAGCGCATCAGCGACCCCGTGCTGCGCTGGACACCTCTGTCCCACTGGAACAGCCGTCAGTCCTGGCGGCTGTCCCGCTCAGCCGCGCTGCGCCCGGCACCCGGGGCGACGCCCTCCTTCAGCGACACGCTGCTCGTCCTCAAGCGGTTCGGCAGCAACCAGGAGGCCGGCGCGTGGCAGAGCATCACGGCCGGCTGCGTCCCCGGTGGGCAGCCGGGCTGGTGGGCCGGGCTCGGTGACCGGATCCTCGCCGACACCACGGACACCGGACGTAGGGACATCGTGGGGTTCAAGCCCGCGAAGGGGACGGTGACGGCCTCGAGTCAGGGCGACGGCACGTTCGACGACGACGAGCGTGTTCTGCACCAGCCTCTGCCCACCGCGAGTCCCAAGGACCTGTGGGCCCTCACGGACACGACGGGCAGCGGCAGGCCCGACGTCGTCGTCCTCGCCGCCGACGGCGTCCGGATGTTCGTGCAGAACGAGGACGGGACGTTCACGCCCGCCAGCGCCCAGCCGGTCCTCAAGGCGTTCGGACACGGCCAGCAGGCCGGCGGGTGGCTGGCCGACAAGCATCCCCGCTTCCTCGTCGACACCACCGGCGACGGTCGCGCCGACCTCGTCGGCTGCCACGACGACGGCGTCTGGATCTCACGTCAGGACGCAGACGGCCAGTTCGCCCCACTGGCCCCCGAGCCCGCCCTGGCGGCGTTCGGACACAATGAGGAAGCCGGTGGCTGGCGCGTCGGCAAGCACCCCCGTTTCCTCGTCGACACCACCGGCGACGGTCGCGCCGACCTCGTCGGCTGCCACGACGACGGCGTGTGGGTCTCGCTCCAGGAGGAGGACGGAACATTCGCCGAACCCCTCTACGTCCTCGACGACTTCGGGACCGGCCAGGGGTGGAGCTCAGTTGAGGAGTGCCCCCGGTTCCTGGTCAGCACCACCGGTGGTGGCGCAGTGGACCTCGTCGGGTTCGGCCCGCAGGGCGTCACCGTCGCACGCGGGCGCGGCGACGGCACGTTCGAACCCGCCACGCTCGTCCTGAACGACTTCGGCAATGCCCAGGGATGGACGAGCAAGAGGCACCTGCGCCTCCTCGCCGACGTCACGTGCGACGGCAACCCCGACATCGTCGGCTTCGGTGACGAGGGGGTCTGGGTATCCCACAACCGCGGCGACGGCCGATTCGAGCAGGCCCAGCTGGTGTGCTGCGGCTTCGGGTACAACGACGACGCCGGCGCCTGGCGGGTCGGCCACCACCCGCGCTTCCTCGCCGACATCACCGGCGACGGACGTGTCGACATCGTCGGCTTCGGCGGCCGCGGCGTGTACGTCGCCCGCAACCTCTACCGCCGTTTCAGAACCCGATAGCCCATCCGGGGCTGCCGCCTCGCGAGCAGCCCACGGTAACGCAGGGGGGCTCGAGCAGCCCCGGCCGGACATCGCCCCTAGAGATGATCCCGACGTTCTCGTGGTCGCTTCCGTGACTGCTCTGCCGTGGCAGGCCAGCGGTAGAGCGGTGGCGACTGGAAATCGGCACTCAGGGGCGGGGAACACGCCCCGATTCCTGACAGGGAAGAGAATGCCCATGCGCAAAACGATGGTGGCCACACTGGCGGTCCTGGCCGTTTCCGCCGCGACCTCCCGCCGCAGGCTCCGGCCAGCACCCTGATGCCCCGGACCTCTGCTGCGGCGATGCAGGAGGGGGTCGATCCGACCTATGCCGAGCCGGTGCGGGAGGGACAGGACCGCACCACCTGGCGATGGAGGGTACGCAACACCGCTGAGACCGCAGTCACCGACGTTGTGCCCGGACGCCGGGATGCCGGTCACCACGATCATGGTGGCGATGCCGAGGGAGATGCCCAGGGCGGAGAGCACGGACCGCAGCCTGCGGGTACGGACGCCGGTGACGGCCAGCGTGACCACATCGGCCGGGGTCAGCCGCACCGGCCGGCTGAGCGCATCGACGCGCCCCTCTCGCGCCGGGGGACCCTCGGGGGTGCCGGGGCGTTCGTCCCGCGCGCCCGGCCCCGACGAAGCAGCGTGGACAGAACCCGTCGATCGGGATGCCCCGCCGGAGTCGGATGTGACGCAGGCCACGGGAAGCCGGTGCGGGGTGCCGGACAGCTCATTGAGGTGAGTACTCATCTGCGTACCCGGGTGCGGGCCGGGGAATCGAGCGCGTTCGCCTGCCGTCCTGGGTATCGGAGGGCTTGTGCAACGTGGCGAAGTCTGGTGGGTCCGGTTCGACGAGCGGAGGTTGGTCGTACTGCTGTCAGGAGACGCCGCGTCCGGGTTCCAGGTGATGCAGGTCGTCGCTCCGGCGGGCCTCGACATCAGCGGTCTGGGCATCGAAGTGACGGTCGGCGCCGGTGAAGGGTTGCCGCTCGAAGGCGTGCTGCGGCTCGCGTTCCCGCGTCCAGGCTTCACCCCGTGCACGTGGCTGACCACCGTGTCCCCGGACGACCTGATAGAGCGGGCGGCCGTCCTGTCCTCCAGGAAGCTCAGGGAGATCGACGATGCCCTCCGACTCGCTGAACAAGCACAGGAGCGGACCCCGGCAACGACCGCGAAGCTCAGCGAGATAAGGGACGCCCTCCGTCGCGGTGAGCTCGGGTAGACGGAGAAGGCGCCGACGCCCGCGATGGCATGGGCGATCTCGGGCGGGATGATCCACGCTGGACACCTGCCGCCTCGACGCCCTTCACCATCGAGATCACGATCTACGGCTGGAGTACTGGGTTCTGTCTCTCTGGTCAGCGTGGCGCGTCCAGATGAGGATGCCGGCGAGGTGGAGTGCGGCCTGGTGGGCGATGGCTGGTCTGTCGGTTCGTGTGGCCAGGCCGCGCCACTGCTTGCGGCGGTCGATGCAGCGCTCGACGGTGTTCCGCTGCTTGTAGGCCTCGGCGAAGCCGGGCGGGCGGCCGTGGCGGTGGCCTCGCCGCAGGCGGTGGCCGAGCTGGTCGGACGGCTGTGGGATGACCGCGCGGATGCCCCGGCGGCGCAGGTGGTTGCGGATGGCTCGGGAGGAGTAGGCTTGATCGGCTGGAACGGCGAAGGGGCGGGTCCGCGGCCTGCCTCGGCCTCTGCGGGGCACCCGGATACGGGCCATCACCGTCTCAAAAGCGGGTGCGTCACCCGCCTGGCCTGCGGTGACGGTGAATGCCAGCAGCCGTGCTCCGCCGTCCGCAGCCGGGTGCACCTTGGGGCCCAGTCCGCCGCGTGAGCGTCCGAGCGCGTGATCGGAGGGCTCACCGGAGCGTGCCGCCCCTTTTTGCGAGCGCCGGCGGCATGCTGGTGGGCCCGCACGACCGTGGAGTCCACTGACACGGTCCAGTCAATGCCGTCGTCGGCGTCCGCCACCGCCAGGACGGACGCGAGGATCCTCTCCCAAGTGCCGTCGACGGCCCGTCTGTCAGCCGTTTGTGAGCGGTCTGCAACGACCCGAACTCGTGGGGCAGGTCCCGCCAGGGCGAGCGCGTGCGGTCCTTTCAAGCGATGGCCTCAAGGGTGCGCCGGTGGTCGGCCCACCGCCGTTCGCGGACCGGATCGGCCGACATCAGCGGATCGATCCGCTCCCGCATCGCATCGGTGATCACTAACCGGACAGACACATGCGATCAACTGACCAACCCATCAAAGAGACACGCTCTAGTACTGCAACGGTGCTTGCCGTGACTGATGGCCAGGTCAGGGGCTGTGTCCGCGTCGTTTGTAGTGGCTGGTGCGGGCCTGGTGCTGTCGTC
>NZ_JBWKIF010000028.1:0-116503 GCF_056432865.1 Streptomyces sp. NPDC044921 | reverse complement strand
GTCCGGGAGTAACGGCTCGATCCGCGCCCACTGCGCGTCAGTCAACGGCACAACCGGAACAACGACCGACTGATCCAAACGAAACTGCCTAGCCGTACCGTGCGGTCGGCCCGCCCCGGGAAGCGCGGGGCGGGCCGTGGCCGGGGCGGGCGCCGGGGCACCGCCCGGGCGCCGTCCCGCCGGTGCGTGCCGGGCCGGTCAGAACCTGGGGCGCGGGGTCCGCGCGTCGACGAGCTCCGCGGCCTCCGCCTCCGTCTCCACGGACGGTGGGGAGCCGGCCAGGGGCTTGTTGGCGGTCTCCCGCATGCACAGGACGGCGATCACACCGACGGCCGCCGCCCCGGTGGCGTAGTACGCCGGCATCAGGGTGGAGTCGAAGGCGCTGATCAGCGCGGTGATCACCAGGGGCGTCGTGCCGCCGAACACCGAGGTCGCCAGGTTGTAGGCCACCGACAGGGAGCCGTAGCGCACGTGCGTCGGGAAGATCGCCGGGAGCGCCGCCGACATGGTGCCGAGCATCGCCACCAGCGACAGCCCCATCAGCAGCAGGCCCAGGGCGATGAGGACGACACCGCCCTGCCGGATCAGCAGGAAGGACGGCAGCGACAGGAAGAGGAAGCCCAGCATCCCCGTCATCAGCAGCGGCTTGCGCCCGAAGCGGTCCGACAGGCGGCCGACTTGGTTGATGACGCACATCTGCAGCACCATCACCAGGAGCAGGATCAGCAGCCCGTGGTTGGTCTCGTAGCCCAGCTCGTCGGACAGGTACGTCGGCATGTACGACAGCAGCATGTAGTCGGTGATGTTGTACGCCGCGACCAGCGCGAGGCACAGCAGCAGCGGTCGCCAGTACCGGGTGAAGATCTTGCCGAGGTCGGCGGCGGCCGAGGTCTCCACGGCCTCGGCCGCCTCACCTCCCTTGGCCCGGCCGCCCTCCAGCCTCTGGAAGGCGGGCGTCTCGTCCAGCTTCAGCCGCAGGTAGAGCCCGATGAGTCCGAGCGGCGCGGCGACCAGGAAGGGGACCCGCCAGCCCCAGGCGAGCATCTGCTCGTCGCTGAGGAGGGCCTGCAGCACGACGACGAGACCGGAGGCCCCGACGTAGCCGGCGAGCGTGCCCAGCTCCAGGAAGCTGCCGAAGAAACCGCGCCGCTTGTCCGGCGCGTACTCCGCGATGAAGGTCGAGGCGCCGCCGTACTCCCCGCCGGTCGAGAAGCCCTGCACCAGCCGGAAGAAGATCAGCAGGGCCGGGGCCCACAGGCCGATGACGGCGTGCGAGGGGACCAGGCCGATGGCGAACGTGCCCACGGCCATCATGATCATCGTGAGGGAGAGGATACGCTTGCGGCCGAGCTTGTCGCCGAGCGGCCCGAAGACCATGCCGCCGAGCGGGCGCACCAGGAACGCCACCGCGAACGTCGCGAAGGAGCTCAGCAGCTGCGCGGTGTCGTTCCCGGACGGGAAGAAGACGCGCCCGATGGTCGAGGCCAGATAGCTGTAGATGCCGAAGTCGTACCACTCCATCGCGTTGCCGAGGGCGGCGGCCTTGGTGGCGCGCTTGACCGCCGCCTCGTCGGTCACCGTGATGTCGCTGCGGCGCAGCTTCGGGTGGCGTCGCTTCTCGATCGCCCGGAACAGCACCCGGTGCCGTCTCACCGCCGCGGGATCCAGCGATGTGTCGTTGTCGGGCGCCGCCATCAGTCGTTCCTTTCGCCGGGGTGGTCTTGTCCCAAGCAGAACGCCTGCACAGATCTCACGCGCTCAAACGACCCCCTTCGCGCGGCGTCCAGTTGATCACCGACCGTGAGGAAGGGCGTCCGCGGGTGGCCGTCCCGCTCGCCCGCGGTCGCGCCCGGACGTCCGGTCGTGTGTGCTGGTGCCCTGGTGGGGAACCTGGTTCGCCCGGGTCGGCCCCTGGCGGAAGGAGCTCATGTGACGGCATCGGCGCCGGGTGGCGGGAGCCAGGGCGCACCGGCAGGTGACCACGAACCAGAGCCGCGCCGCTGGCGGGCCCTGTGGGTGACCCTGGTGGCCGGCTTCATGAGCCTGCTGGACGTGTCGATCGTGGCGGTGGCCCTGCCCACCATCCAGCGGGAACTGCACGCCTCCGCCGCGCAGGTGCAGTGGGTGGTGTCCGGATACGCCCTGAGCTTCGGGCTGGCCCTGGTCACCGCCGGGCGCCTCGGCGACGCCCTGGACCGGCGCCGTATCTTCCTGCTCGCGCTCAGCGGCTTCGTGCTGTTCAGCGCGGCCTGCGGAGCGGCGCCCAGCATCGCCCTGCTGGTGGCGGCGCGTCTCGCCCAGGGCCTGGCGGCCGGCTTCATGGCCCCGCAGAACTCCGCGCTCATCCAGCAGATGTTCCGGGGCGCGGAACGCGGGCGCGCCTTCGGCTTCTTCGGCGCCACCGTCGGCATCTCCTCCGCGGTCGGCCCGCTCGCCGGCGGCCTGATCCTCGCGCTGGCCGACGGCCCCCAGGGCTGGCGGTGGATCTTCTACATCAACGTCCCCATCGGCATCCTCGCCGTGCTCCTGGGCCGCCGCCTGCTGCCCCGCACCCGGCGCTCGGGCCGGGAACACGTGGACCTGCCGGGCGTGCTGCTCCTCGGCTGCGGCGTCCTCGCCCTCATGTACCCGCTGGTGCAGGCCGAGGCCGGCGGCCTGACCCGGCTGTGGTGGCTGTTCCTCGCCGGCGCCGCCCTGCTCGTCGTCTTCACCCTGTGGCAACGCCGCCTGCTGGCCCGGGGCACCCAGCCGCTGCTCGACCCGCGCCTGTTCACCACGGTGCGCGGCTACGCCGTCGGCGCCGGTGTCGGCACGCTCTACTTCATCGGCTTCAGCGGCATCTGGCTGGTCTTCGCGCTCTTCTACCAGCACGGGCTCGGCTTCTCGCCGCTGCGGTCCGCCCTCGCCGTGACGCCGTTCGCCGTCGGCTCGGCCTGCGCGGCCGCGGTCTCGGGCCGGCTGGTGGACCGGCTGGGGCGGCTGCTGACCGTGGGCGGCCTCACGGGCGTCATCCTCGGACTCGGCGGCACCGCGCTGCTGCTGCGCTTCGCGCCCCTCGGCGTCGCGCCCTGGCTGGCCGCGCCCGCCCTGTTCCTCGGCGGCCTCGGCGGCGGCTGCGTGATCTCGCCGAACATCACCATGACCCTGCGGGACGTGCCCGTGCACATGGCCGGGGCGGCGGGCGGCGCGCTGCAGACCGGCCAGCGGCTCGGCGCCGCCGTGGGCACCGCCGCCCTGCCCGGCCTGTTCTACCTGGTGCTCAGCCACCGCGAGGACGACTACCGCGGCGCCCTCTTCCTCGCACTGGTCGCCGGCATCGTCGGCATGGCGGCGTCCCTGGCCCTCGCGGCGTTCGACTGGCGACGCGACCGGCGTTCGCGCGAGCCGCACCGCCCCTGCCCGGACGACGTCGCCAACAGTCCGGTGCACTCCCGGCAGAGCTGAGCGGTCACGCGCCCGCGGGTGCCGGGGCGGGGTCCCGTTCGTGCGGCTCCCCGCGCAGGGCGGCCAGGGCGAAGGCCGTCATGGACGCGAGGAGCAGCAGCGCGAGCGGTCCCCAGATCGCCGGGACCGCCCACAGCGGCCAGTCGTTGGCCGACTGCGTCCAGAGCGCCAGGATCGCGGTGCCGCCCAGGCCGACGCCGTGCCACCGCACCACTCTCGCCGCCGCCGCGTGACGCCGGTCGCCGCGCGCGAGGAGCGGCCACAGCCCGCCCACGAGCCCCGCCAGGCCGAACGAGCAACAGGCCAGCGCGCCGCCCAGCCGGTCCGCGGGCCACCCCACGGGCCCGTCCGCCGTCTGCTGCCGCCGGCCCTCGGCGTCCCGGACCTCGACCAGCAGCCCGCGCCAGATCACCCCGACGACCCGTTCTCCCGCCGCCATCTCGGACAGCACGGGCTCGGTCTGCCGGAACGTCACGTGCCGGACCGTGCCGGAGGACGCCGCCAGCACCGCCTCGGGCGACTCGTGCCGCTCCCCGCGGTTCAGCTCCGCGGAGCGCACGGTGAACTCCTGCTGCCACCGGCACTCCGCGGCCCGCACCGCGGGCCGGTCACAGGCGGGCGCGGCCCGGTACGCCCGCTCCCGCTCCAGCGCGCCGCGCACCTGGACGGCGGACGCCGCCCCGACCGCCAGCACCACCACCGCGATCAACGCCCACACGACGGACCGCGCCATCCCGCCCCCCGACGACCCCACCACTCCTCGTCCCTCCTGCCGCCCGGCGCTCAAGGGCCGGTGAACTTCCGACCGGAAGATCGTGCCAACGATCCGCCCCGACGTCGAGCGGGCCGGGGCGGCTCACGGGAGGGTCCGCCGGCCGGTGACCGGCCTGCCGACGACGGGCGACGGCCTCCCGCACCGGGGCGTGACGAGTGAACCGCGTGCCATAGTGGTTGATGTGACAACCAGGGCGGGTGAGGGGTGGTCCCGGTGAGCAACGTGGAAACCGCACCGGAGGCGTTGCGCTGCGCGGCGACCGCGGACCGCGGCGTACCGGCCGGGACACCGGTGGAGGTGCTGTCCGCGCGGGAGGTGCCCCTGGGCGGCCCGCGCGCCCTGCCCGTGCGCCGGACGCTGCCCCAGCGGGCCAGGTCCCTGATCGGCGCCTGGTGCTTCGCCGACCACTACGGCCCGGTCGACGCCACCGCGACGGGCATGGTCGTACCCCCGCATCCGCACACCGGCCTGCAGACCGTGAGCTGGCTCTTCAGCGGGGAGATCGAGCACCGCGACAGCCTGGGCACCCACGCCCTGATCCGGCCCGGCGAGCTCAACCTCATGACCGGCGGACACGGCATCGCCCACTCGGAGGTCTCCACCCCGGCGACGACCGTGCTGCACGGCGTCCAGCTGTGGGTGGCCCTGCCCGACGAACACCGCGACGCCGCCCGGGACTTCCAGCACCACGTGCCCGAGCCGGTACGCGTCGACGGCGCCGGCGTCAGCGTCTTCCTGGGCTCACTGGCCGGCAGCTCCTCGCCGGTGCGCACCTTCACGCCCCTGCTCGGCGCCGAGATCACCCTGGAACCCGGGGCGGCGCTCACCCTGTCCGTCGACACCGCCTTCGAACACGGCCTGCTCGTCGACACCGGGGACGTCCGCCTCCTCGGCACCCCGCTGAAGCCGGCCGAGCTCGGCTACGTCCCCTGTGGGTCCGGCACCCTGACGATCACCAACGAGTCCGGCGCGCCCGCCCGGGTGATCCTGCTCGGGGGGCCACCCTTCGAGGAGGAGATCGTCATGTGGTGGAACTTCATCGCCCGCTCGCACGAGGAGATCGTGCGGGCGCGCGAGGACTGGGTGCGCGGGACGCGGTTCGGCGTCGTGCGGGGCTACGACGGCGATCCCCTCCCGGCGCCCGCCCTGCCCGGCATGCCGCTGAAACCGCGGGGCAGGGCGCGCTGACCGGGAGACCCGCTTCCCCGGCGGCCGCCGCCGGCCTCACCGGGAGGCCGCTCCGGGTCCCGGGGCCGACGCCGTCCGAGCCTCCAGGGCGCGTACGACCGCCACCATGTCCTCGGTGCCGTGGCCCCGCGCGACGGCCTCCCCGTAGAGGGCGTGGCAGACGTCCAGCAGCGGGGAGGCCAGGTTCGCCGCGCGGGCGGCCTCCGCGATCAGGCGGTTGTTCTTCAGCACGTCCGCAGCGGCCGCCTGCACCGTGAAGTCGCGCTCCAGCAGCTTCTCCGCCTTGACCCGGGAGACGGCGCTGGCCATCGGCCCCGCGTCCAGGACGTCGCGGAGCAGCCGCCGGTCGATCCCGTGCCGGTCCGCGAAGTGGAAGGCCTCGGCGAGCCCGGTGACCAGGGTGATCAGGAACAGGTTCACCGAGAACTTCGTCAGCAGCGCGCCCGGGACCGCCCCGCATCCGAACGCCTCCCGGCACATCGGGGCGAGCAGGGGCCGTACGGCCGCCACGGCGTCCTCGTCACCCGCCAGCATCCCCACCAGCTCGCCCCGTTCGGCGGGGACGCGGGATCCCGACACCGGGGCCTCGACGTAACGCCCGCCCGCGGCGCGGACGTCGTCCTGGAGGCCGCGGGAGAACTCCGCCGACGTCGTGCCCATGTGGACGACGGTGCGACCGGCGACGCGCGCGGCGGGGCCGGGGCCGTCCCGCCCGAGCACCGCGTCGACGGCGGCCTCGTCGGCCAGCATGAGGAACACCGTGCCGCACCGCCGGAAGACCTCGGCCGCGCTCGCGGCGACCTCGGCACCGGCGGCCCGCACCGGTGCGCACCGTTCCGCGGTGCGGTTCCACACCACCAGCCGCGTCCCGGCACGGGCGAGGTTGAGCGCCATGGGCTGCCCCATGACTCCCAGGCCGATGAAACCGACGTCCACGATGCACCGCCTCTTGCGGGGCCGCCCCCGCCGCTTCCGGCTATGACAGCGGTCATAGTAGCCGCGGTTATGACCCCGGTCATAGGGTGGCGGGAAAGCGGGCGGACGTGGCGGTGGAGGTACGCGATGGCGGGGACCGGACGGGGGCCGCGCGAGCGGATGGTGTTCAGCGCGGCCCAGCTGATCCGGCGCGACGGGGTCGTCTCCACGGGCCTGCGCGAGGTCGCCGTCGAGGCCGCCGCGCCGCGCGGGTCCCTCCAGCACTACTTCCCCGGCGGCAAGACCCAGCTGGTCGACGAGGCCGTCGGCTGGGCGGGCCGCTACGCGGCGGGCCGGGTCGCGCGCTACCTGGCCGCGCTGCCCGTGCCGACCCCGAGCGCGCTGTTCGCCGCGATGGTGCGGCAGTGGACCGACGAGTACCGGAGCGCCGGCTTCGCGGGCGGCTGCCCGGTGGCGGCCGCCACGGTGGACTGCGCCGAGTCGGCCCCCTCCACCCGGGAGGCCGCCGCCGCCGCGTTCACCGCCTGGACGTCGGCGGTCGCCGGGGCCCTGGTCGGGACCGGCGTGCCCGCGGAACGGGCCGGCCGGCTCGCCACCCTCATGATCAGCGCCCTGGAGGGGGCGATCCTCCTCGCCCGCGCCGAACGGGACGTCCGCCCCCTGACGACCGTGGCCCGCGAACTCGGCCCGCTGCTGGACGCGGCGGCGCGCACCGACGGCTGACCGCCCCCGGCGCGCCCCGCCCGGCGGTCATCCCACCCGGATGCCCACGATGCACGTGTCGTCGTCCGTGTCCGACCGGCTGTAGGTCAGCAGGCGGTCCAGCTGCTGATCGAGCGTGGCGGGGGCCGTGCGCGCGGTGGTCAGCAGGTGGGTCAGCGACTCCTCCACGGGCCGGTCACGGCGTTCGATCAGACCGTCCGTGTACATCAGCAGCGTGTCCCCGGCGGCGAGCTGCATCTCCTTCTCCTCGTACGAGGCCTCGGGAACGGCACCGAGCAGCAGCCCCTGGCCCAGCGGCAGCGGAGCCGCCTCCGCCTCCCGGACCAGGACCGGCGGCAGGTGACCCGCCCGGGCCCAGCGCAGCGTCCGCCGCTCCGGGTCGTACAGCCCGCACACCGCCGTCGCGGTGACGGCGCCCGTCAGGTGGTGCGCCACGATGTTCAGCCAGGACAGCAGCTGCCCCGGCCCGGCGCCGGTCACCGCCAGACCGCGCAGCGCGTTGCGCAGCACCACCATGCTCGTGGCGGCCTCGATACCGTGCCCGGCCACGTCCCCGACGCACAGCAGCACCATCCCGGACGGCAGGACGACCGCGTCGTACCAGTCGCCGCCCACCAGCTGTTCGGTCTCCGCCGGCCGGTAACGGACCGCCACCTGCAGGCCCGCCACCCGCAACGGCGCCTGCGTCGGCGGCATGATGGCGTGCTGCAGCTGCAGGGTCAGCCGGTTGCGCTCGGTGGCCTGCTGCTCGGTGTGCGCCAGCTGGTCCCGGGTGGCGGCCAGCGCCACCTCCGTCCAGTGCTGCGCCGAGATGTCCTGACAGGCGCCGCGCACCAGCAGCAGCCGGTCGTCGGTGTCCAGCACCGGCTCGGCGACGATCCGGATGTGGCGGGTCACCCCGTCGGGGCGCTGCAGCCGGAAGGCGGCGGCCGCCGGGCGCCGGTGGTGCAGCAGCGTGCGCAGGAACCGGCGGATGGAGACGCCGTCGTCCGGGTGGGCGTGGGCCGGCAGTTCCTCCAGGGGCACCGGGGTGCTCGACTGAGGACGCCCGTAGAGGTCGAACAGCTGCCCGTTCCAGGTGATCTCACCGGTCAGCACGTTCTCCTCGAAGCCCCCTATCCGGCCGAGGCGCTGGGCGTTCTGGAGCAGGCTCGCCAGCCGCGCCGTCTCGTCCTCGATCCGCCAGATGAGCAGCACCGACGTGCCGTGCCGGCTGATGCTGATGTCCGCGACCGCCGACAGCGGCACCTGGTCGACGAGGGCGGTGAGGTTCATCCGCCGCGCCCTGAAGGGCTCACCGGTGGCGTAGACGCGCTCGACGCGCTGGAACAGCTCGCTGTCACCGGCGGCCATCGGGTAGGCCTCCAGCAGCAGCGCCCCGTTGACCACCGCCCGGGGCCGCCCGGCCGGATCGAGGAAGCGGTCGTTGACGTGCTGGATGCGGAAGTCCACCAGATGCCCGTCGGCGTCCAGGTGCGGCACCAGGACCAGCGCGGGGTCGTGCAGGCCGTCGGCCAGGTCCATCAGCTCCGCGGCGTCCGGCACGACCCGCGGCTCCTGGGCCCCGGTCGGCACCGGCGTGTACGTCTCCAGCGTGTGCGCGCACAGTTCGGCCAGCGCCTCCACCTGCCGCACGATCTGCGGGCGCTGTGGCTCCAGCGGCTCGGGCCAGGCGATCTCCAGCACCCCGTGGACGCGCCCCCCGGTGCCGGCGGGCAGGGCGGCCCGGCCGCCGTCCGGATGGTGGTGCAGCCCGATCGTGGGCAGCCCGGTCTCCTTCAGGGCGGCGATCCAGTGCCCCTCGCGTTCGACCAGGCCCCGCCGCGCGACCGTCACCACGTCCGGCGGGACGTAGCGCCAGCGCGTGGCCTCGGCGGGGGAGAAGCCGGCGCTGCCCGCCAGGGTCAGCGAACCGTCGGGGCCCGCGGCCCATATGGCCACGGCCACCGCGCCGAGGGGACGCAGCGCCTGCTCCAGCAGGGCGTCGGCCACGGCCTGCGTGTCGTCCGCCGCCAGCACGCCGCTCTCGGCCGCGCGCAGGCGCACGGCGGCCGACTCGGCCTCCGTCTCGTCGGCGGCCTTGGTGGCGGCGAGGAACGCGTCGGTCACCTCGGACATCCGGTCCCGGGCGGCCTGGTTGATGACGTCGACGGCGAGTTCCAGGGGGCTGACCTGGGCCTGTTCGGCCAGCTCGGAGAGCTGGCGGGCGGCCTGGGCCGGGCCGCACTTGAGCCGCTCGACCAGGACACCCTTGGCCAGCTCGATCAGGGCGCGCCCCTCGGCCTCCGCCTGGGCGGCCCGCACCTCCCGGCTGAGCCGCTCGACGGTGGCCGCCAGCCGCCCCACCGGCGAGGTGGTCGAGACACCGCCGAGCTCCGACAGCAGCGCCTCGGGCGACGCCACCTGCCCTTCGGAGATCACCCACGGCTCGTCGGGCTCCCGCTGGGCGGCCTGCGCCGTCCCCGGCGGGGCGGCGGACGCCAGGCCGGCGGGGTCGCGCTGCGGCTCGTCGGCCCGCGGTTCGCGCGGCTGCTCGGACATGCTCACGGTGTGGATGCTCCTCGGCTTCAGCGCCCGGTGGCGCGGAACGGCTGGCCCTGCGGGGTGCCCGGCCCGCCGGTGTGCGGGCCGGGCACCGGCGTGCTCACGAGGGCAGCCAGCGGCGGACGCAGGCCATGAGGTCGCGCGTGTCGACCGGCTTGGTGACGTAGTCGCTCGCGCCCGAGGCGAGGCTCTTGTCCCGGTCACCGGGCATCGCCTTCGCCGTCACGGCGATGATCGGCAGGTCGGCGTACTGCGGCATCTTGCGGATCTCCGCGGTCGCCGTGTAGCCGTCCATCTCCGGCATCATCACGTCCATCAGCACGATGGCGATGTCCGGGTTGTTCACGAGCGTCTCGATGCCCCGGCGCCCGTTCTCCGCGTGCAGGACCCGGAAACCGTGCAGCTCCAGGATGCCGCTGAGAGCGAAGAGGTTGCGCGCGTCGTCGTCGACGACCAGGACGGTGCGGCCCGCCGAGGTGTCGTCGACCACCGGCGGCGTCAGCGCCTGCGCCTCCTCCGGCCGGACCAGGGACAGCACGTCACCGGGTTCCTCCGCGGACAGGTGCAGGGCGATCCGCTCGCGCAGCTCGTCGAGGCTGGACAGCAGCTCCAGCGCCCCGCCCGCCGATCGGGCTCGCAGCGTCTCGTCCAGGGCGACGTCCGCCGGGTGGCTGCTGTGCACCAGCACCGGCACGCTCGTCAGCGCCGAGTCGCCCTCCAGGGCCTGGAGGAACCGGGCCGCCTCGCCGTCGCCCGCGCCCAGCTCCAGGACGACACAGTGGCACGGATCGGCCGCGAGGGCACCGGCCGCCTCCTGCGCGCCGACGGCGGTGATGATGTCCACCGCGGGCCGTCCGCCGTCGGACCGGCCGTGGGCCAGGTCGGCAACGACGCTCTCCGCGACGAGAGTGAGCAGACCGCGCGGCCGCTCCTCCACGACGAGCAGACGCCTGGGCCGCGGTCCCGGCCCGATCTGGGGCACCGGCACCGACTGCGACGAACCCTGGGGCAGGGCCTCGGCCGAGGCCCGCTCCGGGGTCCTGCCGTGGTTGAGCAGCTCCTCGAAGTCGGGGCGGGCCACCGGCAGGAACAGCGTGAACGTGCTGCCCTGCCCGGGCGCGCTGTCCACCGTGACGGCACCGCCGAGCAGCTGGGCGATCTCCCGCGTGATGGACAGGCCCAGGCCGGTGCCGCCGTACTTGCGGCTGGTCGTGCCGTCCGCCTGCTGGAAGGCGCCGAAGATCGTCTCCAGGTTCTGCTCCGAGATGCCGATGCCGGTGTCCTTCACCCGGAAGGCCACCACCGCGCCGCCCCGGACCACGCCCTCGGGCACCTCGTCGTCCGCCGCGGGCTCGATGCTCAGCTCCACCCCGCCCTGCTCGGTGAACTTCACGGCGTTCGACAGGAGGTTGCGCAGCACCTGGCGCAGCCGGGAGTCGTCCGTGAGCAGGTCCGCGGGTGCGCCCGGCGCCGTGGTGACGGTGAACTCCAGGCTCTTCTGGGTCGTCATGGGCCGGAAGGTGGCCTCGACGTACTCGATGAGCTGGCGCAGCGCCACCCGCTCGGGCGCGACGTCCATCTTCCCGGCCTCCACCTTGGACAGGTCGAGGATGTCGTTGATCAGCTGGAGCAGGTCCGAACCGGCGGAGTGGATGATCTGCGCGTACTCGACCTGCTTGGGCGTGAGGTTGCGCGACGGGTTCTGCGCCAGCAGCTGGGCCAGGATCAGCAGGCTGTTGAGCGGGGTGCGCAGCTCGTGGCTCATGTTGGCCAGGAACTCCGACTTGTACTTGGAGGCCAGCGACAGCTGCTGCGCCCGGGTCTCCAGCTCCTGCCGGGCCTGCTCGATCTGCAGGTTCTTCGCCTCGATGTCCCGGTTCTGCGCCACGAGCAGCGAGGCCTTCTCCTCCAGTTCCGCGTTGGAGCGCTGGAGTTCCTCCTGCTGCACCTGCAGCTCGGTGGAGCGGGCCTGGAGCTCGACCGTGAGGCGCTGCGACTCCTCGAGCAGCTCGTCGGTACGGGCGTTGGCCACGATCGTGTTGAGGTTGACGCCGAGGGTCTCCATCAGCTGCGCGAGGAAGTCCCGGTGGATCTGGGTGAAGGGGGCCACCGACGCCAGCTCGATCACGCCGAGGACCTGGCCCTCGACGACGATGGGCAGCAGCACCAGCGCCGTCGGCACCACCTCGCCGAGCCCCGAGGAGATGGTGACGTAGCCGGGCGGCACCTCGTCCACCACGATGGTGCGCTTGCTGCGCGCCGCCTGGCCGACCAGGGTGCGGCCGAAGGCGATCCGGGTGGGCCGGGTGCTCTCCTCCGGGTAGCCGTAGGAGCCGACCAGCCGCAGCTCGGGCCCGTCCTCGCCGTCCTCGGCGAGGTAGAAGGCGCCGTACTGGGCCGACACCAGCGGGACCAGCTCGTCCATGATCAGCTCGGCGACCACGGGCAGGTCGCGGTGGCCCTGCATCAGGCCCGAGATCCGGGCGAGGTTGGTCTTGAGCCAGTCCTGCTCCTGGTTGGCCCGGGTGGTCTCGCGCAGGGACTCCACCATCGAGTTGATGTTGTCCTTCAGCTCGGCGACCTCGCCGGACGCCTCCACGTTGATCGAGCGGGTCAGGTCGCCCTCGGCGACCGCGCTGGTCACCTCGGCGATCGCCCGCACCTGCCGGGTCAGGTTGCCCGCCAGCTCGTTGACGTTCTCCGTCAGGCGCTTCCAGGTGCCGGAGACCCCCTCGACCTCGGCCTGGCCGCCGAGCCGGCCCTCGGTGCCCACCTCGCGGGCCACACGCGTGACCTCGTCGGCGAACGCGGACAGCTGGTCGACCATCGTGTTGATCGTCGTCTTCAGTTCGAGGATCTCGCCGCGCGCGTCGACGTCGATCTTCTTCGACAGGTCGCCCCGGGCCACGGCGGTCGTCACCAGCGCGATGTTGCGCACCTGGCCGGTGAGGTTGTTGGCCATCGAGTTGACGTTGTCGGTGAGGTCCTTCCAGGTGCCGGCGACATTCGGCACGTGCGCCTGGCCGCCGAGCCGGCCCTCGGTGCCGACCTCGCGGGCGACACGCGTCACCTCGTCCGCGAACGCCGACAGCGTGTCGACCATGGTGTTGATGACCTCGGCGAGCGCGGCCACCTCGCCCTTGGCCTCGACCGTGATCCGGCTGGAGAGGTCGCCGCGCGCCACGGCGGTGGCGACCTGGGCGATGGAGCGGACCTGGCCGGTCAGGTTGGAGGCCATCACGTTGACGTTGTCGGTGAGGTCCTTCCAGGTGCCCGACACCCCGCGCACCTGCGCCTGGCCGCCGAGGCGTCCTTCCGTGCCGACCTCGCGGGCGACGCGGGTGACCTCGTCGGCGAAGGCGGAGAGCTGGTCGACCATCGTGTTGATGGTGGACTTCAGTTCCAGGATCTCGCCGCGCGCGTCCACGGTGATCTTCTGCGACAGGTCGCCCTTGGCGACGGCGGTGGCGACGAGCGCGATGTTGCGGACCTGGCCGGTGAGGTTCCCGGCCATGAAGTTCACCGAGTCGGTCAGGTCGCGCCAGGTGCCCTTGACGCCCTTCACGTCCGCCTGGCCGCCGAGGCGTCCTTCGGTGCCGACCTCGCGGGCGACGCGGGTGACCTCGTCGGCGAAGGCGGAGAGCTGGTCGACCATCGTGTTGATGGTGGACTTCAGCTCCAGGATCTCGCCGCGCGCGTCCACGGTGATCTTCTGCGACAGGTCGCCCTCGGCCACCGCCGTGGTGACCTGGGCGATGGACCGGACCTGGCTGGTGAGGTTTCCGGCCATGTGGTTCACCGAGTCGGTCAGGTCGCGCCAGACTCCGGCCACGCCCGGAACCTGCGCCTGGCCGCCGAGGCGCCCCTCGCTGCCGACCTCGCGGGCGACACGCGTCACCTCGTCGGCGAAGGCGGACAGCTGGTCGACCATCGTGTTGACGGTCTCCTTCAGCTGCAGGATCTCGCCGCGCGCGGGCACGTCGATCTTCTGCGACAGGTCGCCCTTGGCCACCGCCGTGGCCACCTGGGCGATGTCACGGACCTGCGTGGTCAGGTTGCCCGCCATGGCGTTGACCGAGTCGGTCAGGTCGGCCCAGGTGCCCGAGACGCCCGGCACCTCGGCCTGGCCGCCCAGCGTGCCCTCGGTGCCGACCTCGCGGGCCACCCGGGTGACCTCGGAGGTGAACACGGACAGCTGGTCGACCATGCCGTTGAAGACCTTGGCGATGTCGCCCATGAGGCCGTCCGCGTCGTCGGGCAACCGGGTACCGAAGTCCCCGTCCCGTACCGCGGTCAGGCCGGCCAGCAGCCGCCGCAGCTCCTGGTCGCCCGGCACCACGTCGACGGCCCCGGCGCTGTCGCTGGTCATGCGCACCCTCGTTCCGCTCCCCAAGAGCCCCCGTGCAGCCGAGGACTCGGAACCCCTCCGGACCGCGGCGGCGGCCCGGGTGTCGTGCATGCATTTCCGTAGTCACGGATCTGCGCGATGAGAAATACGCCGCAGGCTAACCCACGTTTCGAGTCCCTCACAAAGCCTGCCCCGGATGGTCACCTCCGCACCCGGGTGACGGAAAACCGCCCGGGTTCCCCCCTCGGCCCGGACCATGCACGGACCTCCGTACGGACTCACCCGGCCACCAGGCCCGGCGGCGGGACGCTCAGTCGAGGCAGAACTCGTTGCCCTCGACGTCCCGCATCAGCAGGCACGACTCGTTCTCCTCGTCGGCGGGCAGCAGGCGCACGCGTACCGCGCCGAGCCCGACGAGCCGCGCGCCCTCGGCCTCGAGCGCGGCCACCCGCTCCTCGCCCACGAGTCCGGTGCCCGCCCGCACGTCGAGGTGCACCCGGTTCTTGACGACCTTCCCCTCGGGCACCCGCTGGAAGTACAGACGCGGCCCCGCGCCCGACGGATCGACGCACGCGGACCACGAGCTCTCGCCCTCCGCCTGCGCCGGTACGACGTATCCCAGCACCTCGCACCAGAAGCGGGCGACGCGCTCGGGATCCGCGCAGTCGAAGGTGACCTGGAACTGCTTGACCGATGCCATCGGACCACCCTAGCAAGGGCACCTCACCGCCCAAATGCCCTATGGGGGCGGCGCGTTGAGGACTCCCGGGTGCGGCGGAGTATGGCGGAGGTATCGAAAAGCGGATACGCCGCCGCAACGCCCCCGGTCTCTCATGAGGAGCATGAGACCCGAGACATCCCTGTCGGCACCGCTCCGCCGCACGCGCGGGATCGCGGTCCTCGCCCTGGCCACCTCCGGCCTCGCCGGTGCCGTGTACGTCTCGTGGCGGCCCCTCACGATGTCGGCTCCGGCCTGCCTGGCCGGGCGGTGGCACGGCTGCTTCGACACGTTCAACGGCGTGCTGCTCATGACACTGGTCGCGCTGCCGCTGTCCGCGCTGGTCGCGTGGGCGCTGGCCCGCCGCCGACGGGCCGCCGGGGCGGCGTCGCCGTGGCGGACGTCACTGGCCGAGGTGGGCATGGTCCACGGGACGGTGCCCTTCCTGTGGATGACCATGATGCCGGGCGGTGCCGAGCCCGGCACCGCCCCCGCCCGGGTGAGCCTCGTCCCCCTGCGGGACCTGGTCACCATGGGCTCCCTGGGGAGCGCCGACAACTCGGGCCTGGTGGAGACCGCACCGTACGTCCTGCGGCTGTACCGCGTGTCCTCCGTGGACGACGTCCTGGTCAACGCCACGGGTGCCGTACTGGCCGCGCTGGCGTCGCGCCGCCGGTGGCGCCGGCCGGCGCCGGGGCCGTCGGACGGCCGGCCGCTTCCCGGGCTCGCGCGGCCGGCCCGAGCCGCCCGCTTCACGCCGTGATGGGCAGGTCCTCGCGTGCCCGCTCCAGGTCGTCCGCCCAGATCCAGAGGCGGTGCTGGGGCGGCACCCCGTGGTAGCCGTACAGGCCCACCTCGGTCAGCGACCGCAGGTCCACGCACACCCGTTGGTAGGCCCGGTCGATGGTCCCGGCCGGATCGGTCACCTCCCGGGCACCGAGCTTGACGCAGGCCCGGTACTCGTAGCCCAGCAGCAGGTCCTGCCCGAACCGCGCCCAGGCGCCGCGCTGTTGCGTCCAGGCCGCCTCCGCCTCCTCCAGCAGCAGGTTCAGGTCGGCGGAGGAGGGGAGGGAGGGGTAGACGAGGAAGGTGGCGGCCCAGCCCAGGGCCACCATGTCCAGGTTGAACGTGCGCCGGCGCGGATCGTCGCGCGGCGGCAGCGGATCGGAGGAACCGCCGCCGAACCACGGCGCGGTGTACGCCAGCAGACGCCCGTTGCCCTCCACCAGCTCACCGGTCGCGATCACGGCCAGCTTGCGCTGCGAGCCGTCGGGACGGGTCAGACGCGTGGTCACCATCTCCGCGTGGGCCTCGGCCGCCGCCTTGCCCGCGGCCTGGTGCCGCTGCGCGGCGTCGGGAGTGATCCGGGAGACCAGGTAGTCGCGCAGGTCCTGCGGCAGCGCGTCGTAGGTGCCGTCCAGCAGTCGTGTCCGCGTGCGGTCCAGCGCGGCCTGGGCGGTGGCGGGGGCGCCGCCGTATGCACTTTCCGGGGTGTCGACGGACACCATGCGAATCGCCATGGCGATGTTCGGGGTGTCGCCGTCGGTGACACTCAGGAACCGGTAGTCGTTGGCGGGCCGGCTGGGGCCCACGAAGCCGAGATCCATCATCGTCTCGTTCCGGTCTTCTCGATCGACTGCACAGGTCGGTCCGAGGTCCCTGCGCCGGTCCGCGACTCCGGCGGAGGGACTTGCTCTCGGCGGGGGAATCGACGGCGTCCGCGACGCGTGGACACGACAATTATGAAATGCCCGTCAGGTGGACGCCACCGGGCGCGGCGCGGTTGGCGACGCAGTCGGCCGACTCCCTCCGGCGCCGCCGATGGTGGCGGTGGCCACCACGTCGCCGGCCGGGCCGGCCGGGCCGACCGCCCTGGCCCGTCCACGCGTACGATCCGCCCGTGTGGGACCACCACGCGACCCACGCCGCCCGCCCGGGCCAGGTCAGGTGACCGCCTCGCCGGGCACGGGCCCGGGCACCGACCCGCTGCCCGTCGTCCCGGCGCCGCTCTCCTCGTGCCCGTCCTTCCGGTCGCGCAGGCCCAGCGCCGCGAGTGCCGCGCCCACCAGGGCCAGGACGCCGGTGACGAGGACGGCGGTGTGCACGCCGTGCATGAAGGCGGTGTGGCTGCCGTCGGTCACGGCGGCCCTGAGCTGGGCGGGCATCGCCTCGGAGACCGGGGCGACGCCCATGGCGACCGCGTCCTTCGCCTCCTCGAGGCGGGCGGCGACCGCGTGCGGTACGCCCGCCTCGGTCAGTGAGCCGCCGAGCGTGGAACCGACACGGCTGCTGATGAGGGAGACGAGCACCGACGTGCCGAGCGCGCCGCCGACCTGGAGCGAGGTGGCCTGCAGACCGCCCGCGACGCCGCCGTCCTGGACGGGCGCGTTGCCGACGATCGCGTCCGAGGACGCGGACATCACCATGCCGACGCCGAGACCGAGCGCGAGGAAGGGCGGCCACAGCGTGTGGTACGACGAGTGAGCGGTCCACGCGAGCATCGTGAAGGCGGCACCGGCCTGGAGCACCATGCCCAGCGGCATGGTCAGACGCGGGCCGAACCGCTCGGTGAGCTTGGCCCCGAGCGGCGAGGCCACCATGGAGGCGAGGCTCAGCGGCAGGGTGCGCACGCCGGACTCGACCGGGGTGAAGCCCCGTACGTTCTGCAGGTACAGCATCACGAAGAAGATCACGCCGAGCAGGATGAAGAAGTTCAGTGCGGTGACGACGGTACCGATCGTCAGGGCCGGGTTGCGGAACAGGCGCATCGGCAGGAGCGGGTGTGCGACGCGGGTCTCGTACCGGCCGAAGACCGCCAGGACGACGACGCCTCCGCAGATCGCGCCGAGTGTGCCGGCCGAAGCCCAGCCCCACGTCTCGCCCTTGACGACGCCGAAGACGACGGCGAGCAGTCCGAGGGCGAGCAGTACGACACCGGGCACGTCGAACCTCTGACGCGCGGCCGCCTCGTTCCTGGACTGCGGCAGCACCAGGAGGCCGAAGACGAGGGCGACGACGCCGATGGGCGCGTTGATGTAGAAGACGGACTCCCAGTCGACGTGCTCGACGAGCAGTCCGCCGACGATGGGGCCGAGCGCGGTGGAGACGGACGAGATCATCGCCCAGATGCCGACGGCCATGCCGAACTTCCCCGGCGGGAACACGGCGCGCAGCAGGGCGAGCGTGTTGGGCATGAGCATCGCGCCGAAGACGCCCTGTACGGCGCGGAAGACGATGACGCCCTCGATCGACCCGGCGAGGCCGATCGCGACGGACGCGAGGGTGAACCCGACGACGCCGGCGAGGTAGAGGGTGCGGCGCCCGAAGCGGTCGCCGAGCTTGCCGCCGAGGATGAGGGTGGCGGCGAGGGCGAGCAGGTAGGAGTTGGTGACCCACTGCAGTTCGGCGGTGGTGGCGTTGAGGTCCCGGGCGATCTCGGCGTTGGCGATCGAGACGACGGAGCCGTCGAGGCCGACCATGAACAGGCCGAAGGCGACGGCCACCAGGGTCAGCCAGGGGTTGGCGCGCGGACCGCGGGGACCGGATACGGGCGTGGGCGGTGTGGGGGCAGCGGTGACAGACACGGTGAGTTGTCCTCGGGAAGGGTGGGGCGCGCGACTCGGGGGCAGCACGCCAGGCTCCGCCGCGGCGGCGACCGGGGCAGGGGCAGGGACAGGACAGGGGTGGTGGGGGGGCGCAGGACGCGGGACCGGCAGAACGGACTGGCACACGCAGCGGCCGTCAGACGGACGAGTCACGGGGTGCCGGACTGGTCAGACGAACGGCAGGGTGCCGGACCGGTCAGGCGGACTGGTCGCGCAGGCGCCGGGTGAGCGACTGCAGGGCGCCGAGCGCCGAGCCGAGGGCGTCGAGGTCGCCGTCGGTGAGGGCGCGCAGCGCGGGGGCGAGTCGCGCCGCCGCGATGTTCTGCACCTCGCCCATGCGCTGACGCGCCAGCGCGGTGACACACAGGTGCGCCACGCGCTTGTCGGTGTCGTCCTGGTGACGCTCCAGCAGACCCGCCTCGGTGAGGCGGGTGACCAGCGCGCTGACGTTGTTCGGCATCATGCGCAGCGCTTCGGCGGCCTTGTGGACGGTGGCCCCGTCGTGCTCGGCGACGTACTGCAACAGGGCCAGCTGCCGCTCGGGGAGCTTGGGAAAGGGCAGTTGCCGGTCGACGGCCTGCTTGAGTTCCCGGTGCAGTGCGGGCAGGCAGGCCAGGAGGCCCGCGGCCACCTGGTCGACGCCCCGGCTCTCGCGAGCACCACTGCTTCCGGTCACGCCACGACATTATCTATGGGAAGAAACCTATGTCAAAATACTGATCCTGACCGACCGGTCGGGCGCAGATCACCTCCTTCGGCACCTCGGCGGGCTCACTGGTCCGGGTGAGCCGGCACCTCCGCAGGCCGGTGAAGGAGATCTCCGCCGCGGTGAGGCAACTGACCTCCGCCATCACGAGGATGGGGGAGTGGGCGGCCAAAGCGCGTGCGCTGGCGCACGCTGCCACCGCCTGACATCCTCCGCACGGGCCCCGGACCTCGACGAGGTCCGGGGCCCGTGCGGTCACGGGGCCTGTGCCGTCACGGACGAAGGCTCCAGGCACCCGGCTCGGGTTTCAGAAGAACCCGAGTTTCTTCGCCGAGTAGGACACCAGCAGGTTCTTCGTCTGCTGGTAGTGGTTCAGCATCATCTTGTGCGTCTCGCGGCCGATGCCGGACTTCTTGTAGCCGCCGAAGGCCGCGTGGGCCGGGTAGGCGTGGTAGCAGTTGGTCCACACGCGGCCCGCCTTGATCTCGCGGCCGAGGCGGTAGGCCGTGTTGCCGTCGCGGGTCCACACGCCCGCGCCGAGGCCGTACAGCGTGTCGTTGGCGATCTTCAGGGCCTCGTCGACCGAGTCGTAGGTGGTGACCGAGACGACCGGGCCGAAGATCTCCTCCTGGAAGATCCGCATGTCGTTGGTGCCGCGGAAGATGGTGGGCTCGACGTAGTAGCCGCCCTCCAGTCCGGGGACCGTCCGGGAGGAGCCGCCCGTGACGACCTCGGCGCCCTCCTTCCTGCCGATGTCGAGGTAGGAGAGGATCTTCTCGTACTGGTCGTTGCCGGCCTGGGCGCCGATCATCGTGGCCGGGTCCAGCGGGTCGCCGCCGACGATGGCCCTGGTGCGTTCCACGCAGCGGGCCATGAAGTCGTCGTAGATGGAGGAGGGGATCAGGGCGCGGGACGGGCAGGTGCAGACCTCGCCCTGGTTGAGGGCGAACATCACGAAGCCTTCGACGGCCTTGTCGAGGAAGTCGTCGTCGGCGGCCATCACGTCGGGCAGGAAGATGTTCGGGCTCTTGCCGCCCAGTTCCAGCGTGACGGGGATGATGTTCTCACTCGCGTACTGCATGATCAGGCGGCCGGTCGTGGTCTCGCCGGTGAACGCCACCTTCGCCACGCGCGGGCTGGAGGCCAGGGGCTTGCCCGCTTCCACGCCGAAGCCGTTGACGACGTTCAGCACACCGGGCGGGAGCAGGTCGGCGATCAGGTCGACGACGTAGAGCAGGCTGGCCGGGGTCTGCTCGGCCGGCTTGATGACGACGCAGTTGCCGGCGGCCAGCGCGGGGGCCAGTTTCCAGGCGGCCATCAGGATCGGGAAGTTCCACGGGATGATCTGGCCGACCACGCCCAGCGGCTCGTGGAAGTGGTAGGCGACGGTGTCGGCGTCGATCTCCGCGATGCTGCCCTCCTGCGCGCGGACCACGCCGGCGAAGTACCGGAAGTGGTCCACGGCCAGCGGGATGTCCGCGGCCAGCGTCTCGCGGACCGGCTTGCCGTTCTCCCAGGTCTCGGCGACCGCGATCTTCTCCAGGTGCTGCTCGACGCGGTCCGCGATCCGGTTGAGGACGTTCGCGCGTTCCGTGGTGGAGGTGCGGCCCCACGCGTCGGCCGCCCGGTGCGCCGCGTCCAGGGCGAGGTCGACGTCGGCCGCGGAGGAGCGGGCCACCTCGCAGAAGACCTCGCCGGTCACGGGGGTCGGGTTCTCGAAGTAGCGGCCCTCGACGGGGGCGACCCAGTCGCCGTCGATGAAGTTGTCGTAGCGCCGGGCGAAGCTGACGATGCTGCCGTCGGTTCCTGGCTGCGCGTACACCATGGCGGCTCTCCTCGGGGCAGGTGCGGGTGACGGGTACGCCGTCGCGACGCCCTGACTGTGCCCCCGGCGGGTTGGCGCAAGGTTGGCGCCGCCGCGGACCGCCCCGGCGCCGCGTCGTCAGTCGCGCAGCGCCGTCGTCAGCCGGCCCGCCGCGATCGCCCTGCGGGTGTCCTGCGGACCCAGCAGGCGCAGCGCGTGCTCGTGGATCTCCGCGTCGTACGGCGCCCGTTCGCCGAAGCGCAGGGCGTGGTCGGGGCGCGTGCTGGCCAGCACGGCCTCGCGCACGGCCACGTCCAGGCGGGTGCGCCACTCCTCGATGCCCGGGGCCTCGGAGCGGGGCAGGAGCGGTCCGCCGTAGAGACGCAGGGCGGTGTCCGTGTCGCCCTGCTCCAGTGCGCGCAGCACGTCCACGGCGTCGCAGGACACGGGCGTGGTGAGGGTGTAACGGCGGGGCGAGACGCCGCCGCCGAGCGCGCGCCGCAGGTGGGAGACCTCCGCCTTGAAGGTGGACGCGGTGACCGGCCGGTCGCCGTACAGGGCGGCGCGCAGCCGCTCCGGCGAGAACCCGTCGGGTTCGAGCGCGAGCAGGGTGAGGATCTCCAACTGGCGGGGCCGAAGGGCGAGTTGCCGGTTGTCGCGCGCGACCCGCTCGGCGCCCAGGCAGGTCAGCCGCACCTGGCCCGGCCGGGACACCGCCTCCGGGCCGAGGCGGGCCTCGATCGTGGAGACCAGGGTCCGTACGGTCGACATGGCCAGCGGGTGCGAGCGGTCCCAGGTGGTGGACAGGTCCAGGACGCCGAGGACGCGGCCGTCCGGGCCGTGCACGGGGGCGCAGTAGCAGACCCAGCCGTGCAGGGCCGACACCAGGTGCTCGGCCGAGAAGACGGAACTGGGGCGGCCCGTGCGCAGGGCGAGAGACAGGGCGTTGGTGCCCATGGCCTGCTCGTCCCAGCGGCCGCCGGGCGCGAAGTTGACGCGCTCGGCGCGGCGGCGCATGGTCGCCCCGCCGCAGGTCCACAGGATGGTGCCGGACTCGTCCGTGACGGCCGTGACGAACCCGGCGTCCTCGGCGATGCTGCGCAGCTCGCTCGCGAGCGCGGACACCGGCCGGTAGAGGGGTGAGGACGTCCAGCGCTGGTGCACCGGGTCCCCGTCGGTCACCGGCGCGCTGTCCCGGCCGGGGTCCACACTGATCAGCGAACGCGCCCAGGACTCGGTCACCTCGTGGCGCAGCGCTGCGGTGCCGCCCGGCCGGGCGCCGGGGACGCTCAGCCGGGGCACCCAGCGGGACCACTCGTGCTCCAGCACGGCCCTGCGCTGTCGGAGGTCAGGGCGCTGTGACATGGCCTCTCCCTGCCGTCGTACCGGTTCTCGGCGTGGGGTCAGTGTTACCGGACGCGCCGGGCCCGGTCGAGGAGCCCGGCGCGGTCGGAAGGCACCGGTCCGAGGGGGTGGTGGCTCGAAAGTGGCCGAACGGCCGGGAATCGACCCCGGCACTGAACGGGCGACCGCCTGACTGGATGTTTGTCCGGTCCTCGCGTGCCGCCGTACGGGTGACGGGTTCACTCGACCCGACGCACGGCGTCCCACCCGCGTACCACCGGCGCGCGGCACCACGTTTTCCTGGCATGGACAGCACTGACACGGCACGCCGCCTTCGCCGGAACGACGCCGCGCCCCGTCCGTACGCCGAGATCACCAGCGCCTACGGGGGGCATCCGCCGATCTACGCGGCCTTGGTCGCCGAGTGGGAGGCCAGAGGCCACGCGGTGCCGGAGCACCGCGACGGCCAGTGGGTCTCCTTCGCCGCACCGTCCCAGAGCGAGACCTGGACGGCCGTACCGTCGTGGACGGCCGGCCCGCACATGGGCCCGGTCGCCGCTCGCGCGGTACACCCGGCCGCCGACCGCACCATGGGCCCGGGCGGCGCGGGCGGGGTCCGCGCAGGGGGAGACCGCCCCAGGGGCCCGGGCTCGGGCTCGGGCTCGGGGATGGTGCCGGTGGGCCCGCTGGCGGTGCCGGTGGGTCCGGGGGCGGTGAACGGGGTGCGGCCGGGGGTCGACCGGCCGGTGGGCCCGGGCATGGCGAACGGTGTGTGGCCGGGGGGCGACCGGTCGGCGGGTCCGGGCATGGCGAACGGTGTGCGGCCAGGAGCCGACCGGCCGGTGGGCCTGGGGGCGGTGAACGGTGTCTGGCCGGGCCCCGACCGGCCCGTGGGTCCGGGCCCGCGTCTCACCAGCCGTCCGGCGCCACCGGCTCCGCGCTGACCGGCGCCAGCACGGCGAGCGTGCCGGTGGCCTCGCGCAGGGCCGATTCGAGGGTGCCGGGCGCGTACAGCGCGCCGGTGCCGTCCGGCGGGACGAGCCACTCCAGGCGGCCGGCGGGCCGGTACGGCGGCGGCACGGCGACCCAGGAGCCCCGGCCGAGGTGCCGTACCCCGGACCCCACCCACTCGCTGACGGGATCCGGCGGCAGGAAGAACCCCACTCTGCGCGCGGCGGAGTCCACCAGGGTGGGGCCCGGCAGCCGCAGCGGATCGCGCCACAGGAGGTCGAGGGCCAGCAGGCCGAGCCGGTCGGGCACGCTCAGCACGTCCCAGTACCGCCCGGCCTCCACGAGCGCCGTGCCCGAGCCGTGGTCCCACTCCCGCTTGCACTCCTGGGGGTCCGTCGCGGCTGCGGCGAGCCATTCCACGGCTTGCTTCCACATGACGCTCTGCATGGCCACCCCAGGCACGGTCGGCGGCGCCGCGGTGGCGCGCGCGGGACACGGCCGGTGACCCGCGGGGATCCGCGCGCCGCCCGGCCACAGCCATGGTCGTAGATATTTCTACGGGCTGGAAGGGGTGGCGCGGTCTGGCGTTTGGAACGGGTGCGTCCCGGTCGAAAGGGAGCACGCGAACGGCCCGGCCCGGAAGCTCCCGATCAACTCCGGGCGCGACCGCGCCCCGAGCGGGCGAGGGCGTGCGGCGCGGTACCAACGGACAGCCACAGATCGTGGTTTGGCCCCGAGGCGCCGCACGGACCCGGTGCCGGCCCGCCGCGCACCCAGGAGTGGATGGACCGCCGGTGCAATTCTCCAGCCTGTCGTGCTGGAGCTCGACGCCCCCCCCCCGGGCCCGGCAACGGCCCCAACCGGGGGAGCAGTTGGGGCCGTGTGGACGAGAGGGAGGTCAGCCGTTGCGTTCGGCGTGCTTCTTCTTGATGCGGGCCGCCTCCTTGCGGACCTCGGCCTGAGTGGCGCGCTCCCGCACCAGCCACTCCGGGCTCTCCCGCTTCAGCGACTCGATCTGTTCGGTGGTGAGGGCCTCGGTGACACCCCCGCGGGCCAGGCCCGCGATGGAGACGCCGAGCTTCGCGGCGACCACGGGACGGGGGTGCGGCCCGTCGCGCCGCAGGTCCTGCAGCCACTGCGGCGGGTTCGCCTGGAGCTCGTTCAGCTCGGCGCGCGAGACGACACCCTCACGGAAGTCGGCGGGGGTGGCCTCGAGGTACACACCCAGTTTCTTCGCCGCGGTCGCGGGCTTCATCGTCTGGGTGCTCTGGTGCGACGTCATGGCATCCAGCGTATCGAGCGTGTGCCCGAGGCCCGACCACGGCCGGTAACCTGGCCAGGTGACAGGCTCGGAAGTTCCCCCCTCGTTCCGGCTCGCGTACGTCCCCGGGGTGATGCCCGACAAGTGGGTGCGCGTCTGGAACGAGCGGCATCCCGACGTCCCGCTGACCCTCACGCAGGTGTCCGCCGCGGCCGCGGCCGAGCGACTGCGGGCCGGTGAGGCCGACGCGGGTCTCGTCCGGTTGCCCGTGGACCGTTCCGTGTTGAGCGCGATCCCCCTCTACACCGAGCAGACGGTCGTCGTCGTCCCCAAGGACCACCTGGTCACGGCGGTCGACGAGGTGATGCCCGAGGACCTCGCCGACGACATCGTGCTGCACCCCCTCGACGACGTCCTCGACTGGGAGCGGGGGCTTCCCGGGCGGCCCGCCCTCGAACGCCCCGCTACCACCTCCGACGCGGTCGAGCTGGTCGCGGCGGGCATCGGCGTCCTGATCGTCCCGCTGTCGCTGGCCCGGCTCCACCACCGCAAGGACCTCACCCACCGGCCGCTCACGGACGCCCCCGAGTCGAGCGTCGCCCTGTCCTGGCGCGAGGACGCGACGACGGACCAGGTGGAGGACTTCATCGGCATCGTCCGCGGCCGCACGGTCAACAGCACCCGGGGCCGCACGCGGCCTCCGGCGGACCAGCCCGGACGCACGGACAAGGACGGCCCCCGGCGCAAGCCGAAGCCGTCGACGGCGGGAAAGCCGGTCGCCAACCGACGCGGCGGCCCCTCGGGCGGCGCTGCCAGGGGCGGCGGCAAGCGGGGCCGACCGCGCCGCCGCTCGTAGGAGGCAGGAGGGGCACTTGCGCGGCCGTCGACCGTGCGTGGAGCCCGTATCCGTCCTGACGTGGGCGCCTGCCGGCCGCCGTTCATGGTCCGCACACGTCCCCGCGCCGTACCGGCCGCCCCGGCTGGCGCGGCGGCCGCCGCCGGCCGGCGCGCTCGGCAGCCGGGCCGGGAGGCGGGGTTTCTGTCCGGCGGGGTTTGTGTCCCGGGCCTCGGTCCGCGCGCCGTCCTGGCGTGACGCCCTCGCATGCGCCGCACGCACGAGCTGGCCGACGCCCCCGGCCCGTCCGGCCCCGAGCGGCTGTCCGCCGAGCGCGCCGCGGAGCTGCTGGGCGGCGGCGCCACCGCGGCGATCGGCCCGGACGCCCGCCGGGGCGTCGAAGTGGTCGCGGTCCGCACGGTCATCGCCTCGCTCGACGAGCCCGTAGCCGGTCCTTCGTTCGCCGGACGACGAGGTGCAGGCGGCGACCGCCGTCGGTTCGCCGGGTGGTGGGAAGGGGCCCGGCCCGGGCCCGGTGGGGGAGGACAGGGCTCTCGGTTCCCGTCGCGGGGAGGGGCGCTCAGTTCCCGTCGCCCGGCCTTCGGCCGGGCGGGCGGGCGGCGTCGTGGCGGTTCCGGTCAGCCCGCCGTCGGCGACGGTTGCGGCTGTGCGAAGGACGGGTTGGGGGCGACCGTCTGGAAGTCCTTCAGGTCCTCGGGGACCGGCAGGACCCGGACCGGCGCGCCCGCCTGCGGCGGCGGGGGCGTCGTCTGCTCCTGGGGCAGCTTCGCCGGGGCGGTGATCTGGAAGGCGACCTGCTCGTGATTGACCAGCCCGGTCTTCTCCAGGATCGAGATGTGGTCGAGCACGGTGTCGTTGGTCTGGTCGGCGAGTTCCCGCACGAGGCTGTTGCGGGTGGTGGCCCGGATCTTGGCGACCGTCGGGAAGATGCTCCCGTGCGCGACGCGCATGATGGTCACCGCCGTCGAGTCGAACTCCTTGCCGGTCGCGCCCTCCGCCGTCGCCACGAACTGCTGCTGCTGCGGGGACGGCTCGTTCGGCAGCGTGATGCCCAGGTCCGTGCCGAGCTTGCGGCACGTCGCGTCCAGGCGGCCGTGTCCCACCAGGAGGTGCTTGGCGACTTCCTTCATCGCCGGCGTCGTGCCCTTCGTCATCGCCATCTGCCCCAGCGGGTACTCCCACAGGCCGGCCGCGCGCACCCGGACCACGAAGTCGCGGTCGGCCTCGGTCAGCGGACCCCATTGGGTGTTGGCGATGATGCGGTCCTGGCCGGAAGCCGCGTTCTGCACGCCCAGCATGCTGGGGTAGGCGAGCGCGGAGAGCGTAAGGATCAACGCACCGCCCACGAACGCGGTTCCTGCCGTGCTGCGCGAGATGCGCATCGTGCCTCCTGGGATATGAACGGCCCAACACCCAGAGGTACGGACGGCAGGAGCGAAACAATCACTCCTGCCGCGAAAAAGTTGGTGTGACGTCCGGTACCCGGTGGCGCACGAGGAGCGCGCCGCCCGGGAGCGGCGGTTCCGGATGCTCTAGCGGTCGCTCCCAGCGACCTGGCGAGGGCTCCGGCCCGGGCGTCGTACGCCGGCCCGGGCCGCTACGCCGTCCGGCACAGCCAGTCGAAGGCGGCTTGTCCGGTGAACTCGGCCTGCCCGCCCCGCAGCAGCCAACCCGCGGTGGCGAACTCCGGTGCGTCCGCCTGGGCCGGGACGTAGGGGATCGCGATGCAGCGCATTCCCGCGGCGTGCGCGGCGGCGGCGCCCGGGGCGGCGTCCTCGACCACCACGCAGTCCGCCGGGGACGCGCCCAGCCGGCGGGCCGCCTCCAGGAAGACGTCGGGGGCCGGCTTGCCGCGCGCGACCTCGTCCGCGGAGACCACGGTGTGCAGGTGCGCGTCCAGTCCGGTCCCGGTGAGCACCGCCGCGATGGCCTGCGGGGACGAGCCCGAGGCCACGGCCATGGGAACGCCCTCGGCCGCCAGCAGTTCGACGAACGCGCGCATCTCGGGGTAGGCGCGTGCGGCGCCGCGGGCCAGTTCGAGGTACCGGCGGTTCTTCTCGGCGAGCAGTTCCTCGACCGGGGCGGGCAGGCCGTAGCGGTCCTTCCAGTCCGCGACCGTCTCCTGCGTGCTGATGCCGACGTACCGCTCGTGGTCCGCCCAGGTGAAGTCGACGCCGTACGCGGCGAGCGTCTGCCGGCCCGCCTCGTAGTAGTGGGGCTCGCTGTCCACGAGTGTTCCGTCGAGATCGAAGATGACCGATGTTCCGCGGAGCTTGCTCATGCCGTCATGCTCTCAAAGATCATCGGCGGGTCGACCGCCCGATCGACTCGACCAGCGGCAGCAGCCGGTGGGGCACCCGCTCGCGCAGCGCCACCTCGGTGCGGGTGCGCACGACCCCCGGCATGCTGATCAGCTTCTGGACGACGTCCTCCAGATGCGCGTTGTCCCGCGCCACGACCCGGGCCAGCAGGTCGCCGCCGCCCGTGATCGAGAACGCCTCGACGATCTCCGGCACGGCGGCCAGCGCGTCGCCCACCTCGTCGAGATGTCCCTGCGTGACCTCGATGTGGACGAACGCGAGCACCGGGTGCCCCAGTGCGGCGGGGGAGAGGGCCGGCGCCGAACCGGTGATCACGCCGTCGCGCTCCAGCCGGTCGAGCCGCGCCTGCAGGGTGCCCCGGGCGATGCCGAGGATCCGGGCGTACTCGCGCACGCTCGTGCGCGGCTGCTCCAGCAGCAGTCGCAGGATGCGGGTGTCGAGCTCGTCCACGGGCATGCCGGGCCCTCCTCGTCCGTTGGCTCTGCGGCGGCCGCTACCGGGCCGCTGTTCCTGTACCAATGGCCCAGTCTAGGAGAGGCCTGTTGAGCCAGTGGTGCCCGAGGTGCTGATATGTGTACGTCGATGGCGCTGCGGACCCCGCGGCGCCTTTTTCATGCTCATTCCTGTCCGTGCGAAGGGGGCGGTAAGCGGTGCTGAAGAGGGTGTTCACGGCTCCGGATCCGGGGCGGACGCGATTGCGGTTCGCCACGCGCGCCGTGCTCGGCATCACGCTCGCGGTCGCCCTGTGCGGCCTCGCCGGACATTCCCTCACCGGGGCCGTCACCGGCGGTCTCGCCGCCCTGCTCGCCCTGTTCACCGTCACCGACGCCACGGTCCGCGGCCAGGCGGTCACCACCGCGCTGCTGCCCGTCGTCGGCCTGCCCGTGCTCACCGCCGCAACCGGGCTCCACGACCACCCGGTGGCCCGCGACCTCACCTTCCTCGCCGTGGTCGGCGCGGGCGTGTACGCCCGCCGCTGGGGCCCGCGCGGACACAGCCTCGGCGTGTTCGCGTTCATGACCTTCTTCGTCGCCCAGTTCCTGCACGCCACCACCGGCCAGCTGCCCGAGCTGTACGCGGCGGTCCTGCTGTCCGTCCTGGCCGCCGCCGCGGTGCGCTTCGGCCTGTGGTGCTACGAGCGCCGCCTGCCCCCGCCCGTCGTGCCCGCCCCGCCGGGCGGCACCGGTCTGGCCCGGGTGACCACCCGCCAGGCGATCCAGGCGACCGCCGGAGCGGGCTTCGCCCTCGTCGTCGGCCAGCTGCTGTCCGGCCAGCGCTGGTACTGGGCCGTCGGCGCCACCTGGTGGATCTTCGTCAACACCACCTCGCGCGGTGAGACCCTGGTCCGCGGCTTCCGCAGGCTGCTCGGCACGGTCATCGGCATCGCCCTCGGCCTGGTCGTGGCCCTGCCCGTGCACGGCGACCCGGCCGTCACGGCCGCCCTCACCGCCCTCTGCGTCTTCGGCATCTTCTACACGGCCGCCGTGTCCTACACCTGGATGATGCTCTGGGTGACCCTGCTGGCCGGGCTGCTCTACGGCCTCCTCGGCGTGCTCAGCCCCGCCCTGCTCGTGCTGCGGCTCGCCGAGACCGGCGTCGGGGCGCTCGGTGCCGCGCTGGCGGTCGTCCTCGTCCTGCCCGTCACCACGCACAGCGTCACCGACGCCTGGATCCGGCGGGCCCTGGGCTGCGTCCACACCTGCGCCGTGGAGACCGCCCGGCGGCTGGCGGGCGCGCCGGACGCCGATCCGGCCCCGCGCGTGGCCGAGCTGGAGCAGCTCCTGGCCCGCGTGCGGCTCTCGGTCGCGCCGCTGGTGCACCCGCTGAACCCGATGCTCGGCCGCAAGCGCCGCGCCCGGCACGTCCTGGACCTCCTCGACGACTGCGCCCGCGAGATCCGCGGCCTGGTCGCCGTCGCCGCCGACCCGGAAGCCTCGCACGACGCCCGCCTGGCCACGGCCTGCCGGCGTGTGGAAGCCGCGGTCGAGGCCCTCACCGAGGGCCGGGACATCACCGTCCAGGCGGACGGCCCGGCCGTCACGGAGCCCGCCCTGGCCCACCTGCACGGACTGGAGCGGGCCCTGGCCGAACTCGCCCGGCCACTGCGCACGCCGTCGGGATCGCCGCTGGTGGGTGCGTGAGCGGACGGCCCGGCCGTACGCCGCGCGGCCGGTCGGTGAGCCACCGGGCGCACCTCCGCCACGAGGCCGGGGCGGCCCGCCCCGGCCCATGGCCGCGTGGGCCGATCGGGCCCCTCCACCCTTGACCCGTTGGTCTAGACCGCGCATGATCGGCTGCGCGGTCCATCCGGACGGCACACGGACGAGAGGGGTCAGCGGTGGCGGACGGCGGTCGGCAGCGGGCGTTCATCGGGTCGTTCACGGCGGCAGGCGGCCCCGGCATCGTGACGGCGCGGGTCGACACCACCGGCGCGCTGACCGTCCTGAGCGGCGTCGACGACCTCCCCGACCCCTCGTACCTGGCCCTCTCACCCGACGGGCGGACCCTGTACGCGGTCAGCGAGACGGCCCGGGGCGCCGTCGCCGCGTACGACGTGCGCGGGGACCGGCCCGAGCCGGCCGGTCCGCCCGTTCCGGTCGACGGCAGCGGGCCCACGCACCTCGCCCTGTTCGACGGGCACGTCCTCACCGCCAACTACGGCTCCGGCAGCGTCACCGCGGTCCCCGTCCGCCCCGACGGAACCCTCGGCCGGACCGCCTCCGGCGTCCTCCGGCACACCGGCGCTGGTCCCTTCACCCCGCGCCAGCAGGGCCCCCACGCCCACCAGGTGCAGTCCGACCCGAGCGGCCGCTGGGCCGTCAGCGTCGACCTCGGCACCGACTCGGTGCGGGTGTGCACCCTGACGGACGGTGCCCTCGCCCTGCACCGGGAGACCGCCCTGCGGCCCGGCTCGGGACCCCGCCACCTGGCCTTCCACCCGGACGGCGGGCGCGCCTACGTCGTCAACGAGCTCAGCCCCTCCGTCACCGCCTGCCGCTGGGACGCGGCCGGCGGCGTCCTGACGCCGCTGCGCGAGACACCCGTCCTGCCCGGCGCACCCGCGGGCGACGCCTACCCCTCCGGCATCGCCGTCTCGGCCGACGGCCGGTTCGTGTGGACCGCCACGCGCGGTGCGGACGTGCTGTCCGTCCTCGCGGCCGAGGACGAGGAGCTGCGCCTCGTCACCACGGTCCCCTGCGGCGGCCACTGGCCCCGCGCCCTCACGGCGGCCGGCGGCTTCCTGTACGTCGCCAACGAGCGCTCGGGTGACGTGACGTGGTTCGCCGTGGACCCGCACACCGGGATCCCGCGACGCGCCGGCTCGATCACGGTGCCGGCGGCGTCCTGCGTGGTCCTCGGCTGACCGGACCGCCGACGGGCGGCCGGTTGCGACGACGAAGGCCCGCTCCGGGCCGGAGCGGGCCTTTCCGGTCGTGCGGGGGCGTCAGCGAACCGGCGCGCCCTGCGGCTGCTGCGGCGAGATGCCCAGCGCCGTCGTGTACTTGGCCAGGGCCAGCTTCCCGATCGCCGGGTACGGTCCGAGCGACTCCGCGGCGGAGCACTCCGCCTCCTTCGCGGCCTCCTCGACCAGTCCCGGCTCGATCTCCGGGCCGATCAGGTACGGCGCGAGGGCCAGCTGCTGCGAGCCCGAGGAGCGCAGCTGCTCGGCGACGGACGCGATGGAGCCCTCCTGGTCCAGGGCCGCCGCCATCACCGGCACGGCGAGACGCGCGGCGAGCAGCATGCCGGTGATCCCGGCCGCCTGCACGGCCTCGTCGCCGCCGACGGAGGCCAGGATGATGCCGTCCGCGGCGGTCGCCACCGTGAACAGCCGGGCACGGTCCGCACGGGCCAGACCGGCCTCGGACAGCCGCACGTGCAGCGCCTCGGCGAGCAGCGGGTGGGGGCCGAGGACGTCCGTCAGCTCGGCGGCGACACGGCTCTCCATGAGGGCCTGGCGGACCTGGCGCAGCAGCGCGCTGTCCGGGCCGGCCAGCAGCGGCACGACGACGGCGACGGGGCCGTCGGGCTGCTTGACGTCCATGCCGGCGGCGCGCGCCTGCTCGTAACGGGCCGTGCGCTCCTCGGCCGTGTGCACGAGCACGGTCTGCAGCGTGGGGAACTCGGCGGTGTCGCCGTCGAGGTACCCGATCCGGGCGTCGAGGCCGGGCAGCTCGGAGCGGGCGATGCTCACGACCTCCTCGGCGAGGCTGCGCGTGGCGCTACTGGGCGTCCCCGGCACGGCGAGGACGAGCGCGGGCGCGCCCTCGGGGGCGACCAGCGGCTCGGGACGGCGGTGCCGTCCGGGCTGGCGGGGGCGCGGCATTCGTACGGGCAGGCCATCCGCGGGCCCAGTGGGGGAACTCATGGCGCCGCATGTTACTGGTTTCCTGGGCTCCCCTGTTCGGGGAGGGTGCAGGTGAGCGGTATCCGTCCTGTTTTGTCTGATGAGTTCCGTACGGTTCGGACGGGATCGGATCAATCACCCGATCCATCACCCGGCAGGGTGGTCACGGTCAGCATCGTCTCGTCGCGCGGCAGGGTCAGCGGACCGGCGCTCAGCTCGGCGGCCATGCGCACCGCCCCGTCCAGCGGGTCACCCGCGGCCGGCACCCGCCGAGCCCACGGGAGCCGCTCGGCCAACTCCTCGTCCAGCGGGCCGAGGAGCGGATCGCCGAGCCTGAACAGGCCGCCGGTGAGGGCCACCCGCGCCGCGGCGCCCGCGGGGCACACGGCCGCGGCCGACTCGGCGATGTGCCCAGCGGCGGCGCGCAGGATGCCGCCCGCGACCGGATCCCCGTCCGCGCAGGCCCGGGCGACCAGGGGCGCGAACGAGGCGAGCACGGCGGGCCGGTCGGGCCGCGGGTACAGCGCCCCGGGCAGCCCGGTGACGGGGCCGAACACCTCCTCGGCGTCCCGCAGCAAGCGGCCCGAGCCGCCCGCCCGTCCGTCGTGGGCCCGCAGCGCCGCATCGAGGCCCGCCCGGCCGATCCAGGCGCCGCCACCGCAGTCGCCCAGCAGGTGCCCCCAGCCGTCCGCGCGACGCCAGCCGGTCAGGTCCGTGCCGATCGCGATCAGCCCCGTACCACCGGCGACCACCGCGCCCGGCCGGGGCCCGAGGGCTCCCGCGTACGCGGTCACGGCGTCGGCAGCCAGCGCGACGGTCCGCACGCCCAGCTCGCGGGCCAGGGCGCCCGGGAGTTCGGCGCGCAGCGCGTCGCCGAGGGAGGCGAGCCCGGCCGCGCCGACGACGGCCGCCGTCAGCCGCACCGGCCCCGTCTCGGCGGTCAGGACCCGCACCAGTGGCAGCAGTTGGGCCATGAAGTGGGCGGGGTCGATGCCCCGCTCACCCGTGCGGACCGGTTCCCCGGAGGCGCACCGGGCCAGCGGCCCGCGCTCGGGGGTCCCGACGACCAGCCGGAGCCCGGACCCGCCGGAGTCCACCGCGAGGAAACCGGAGCCCTCCGGCGCCCCCGTCACGGCAGGCGCCAGTCCACCGGTTGGCCGCCCTGGCGGATCAGCAGGTCGTTGGCCCGGCTGAACGGACGGGAGCCGAAGAAGCCCCGGTCGGCGGACATGGGGGAGGGGTGGGCGGACTCCACCGAGGGCAGATCGCCCAGGAGCGGACGCAGGTTGCGCGCGTCCCGCCCCCACAGGACGGAGACGAGCGGTTTGCCGCGCCCGGCCAGGGCCCGGATCGCCTGCTCGGTGACCTCCTCCCAGCCCTTGCCCCGGTGCGCGCCGGGCTTGCGCGGGGCGGTGGTCAGCGCCCTGTTGAGCAGCAGCACCCCCTGCCGGGTCCACGGCGTGAGGTCACCGCTGGACGGCTGGGGCACGCCCAGGTCGGCCTGCAGCTCCCGGAAGATGTTGACGAGGCTGCCGGGCAGCGGCCGCACCTCGGGCGCGACCGAGAACGACAGCCCCACGGCGTGCCCCGGGGTGGGATACGGGTCCTGACCCACGATCAGGACCCGTACGTCGTCGAAGGGCTGCTGGAAGGCCCGCAGGACGTTCGGCCCGGCCGGGAGGTACGTGCGTCCCGCGGCGATCTCCGCGCGGAGGAAGTCCCCCATCGCGGCGACGCGTTCGGCCACCGGTTCCAGGGCCTTCGCCCAGCCCGCTTCGACGATTTCATGCAGAGGTCGTGGTGCCACGGGCGTCACCCTACTGCCGTACCGGCAGCGGCGATCAACCGGTGGCCAAGACCCCCGCGCAACCGCGTCCCCCGCCTCATCCGCGCCTCACCCGACGACCGCGGCCCGGACGCACAGCACGTCCGGCAGGTGCCAGGCGAGCTGCTGCCAGCTGTCGCCGTCGTCGGCCGAGGCGAACACCTCGCCGTTGCGGTTGCCGAAGTAGACGCCCGCCGGGTCCGCGTCGTCCGTGCACATCGCGTCGCGCAGCACCGTGCCGTAGTGGTCCTCCTGCGGCAGGCCCGCCGAGAGCGGCTCCCAGCTCTTGCCCGCGTCCGCCGTGCGGTAGACCCGGCAGCGGCGGTCGGCCGGGACCCGGTCGGCGTCGGCGTTGATCGGGAAGACGTACGCCGTGTCCCCTCTGTGCGGGTGCGCGGCCGCGGCGAAGCCGAACGTGGACGGCAGGCCCTCGCCGATGTCCGTCCAGTGGGCGCCCGTGTCGTCGCTGCGGTACACGCCCCAGTGGTTCTGCAGGTACAGCCGGTCCGGGTTCGCCGCGTCCCGGGCGACCTTGTGCACGCACTGGCCGAACTCCGGGTGCGGGTCGGGCAGGAACACGGCGGAGACGCCGGTGTTCGAGGGCGTCCAGCTGGCGCCGCCGTCCAGGGTGCGGAACACCCCGGCCGTCGAGACGGCGACCGTCACCGCCCGCGGGTCGCGCGCGTCGGTGAGCACCGTGTGCAGTCCCTCACCGCCCCCGCCCGGCACCCACTTCGACCGCGTCGGGTGCTCCCACAGGGGGCGGACGAGCTCGAACGTCTCCCCGCGGTCCGCCGAGCGGTACAGCGCGGCCGGTTCCGTGCCCGCGTAGACCACGTCCGGTTCGGCCGCGGCCGGGTGCAGCTGCCACACCCGCTCCAGGGACGCCCCGGTGTCCTTGGGGAACCTGACGGCCGGGCGGGCCGGTTCGGTCCAGGTCCGCCCGAGGTCGTCGGAGTGGAACACGGACGGGCCCCAGTGGGAGCTGTCGCCGCCGGCCAGCAGCCGCGGGGTCGCGGTGCGGGTGTCGATGGCGACCGAGTACACGGCCTGCGCGTTGAAGTAGGGACTCTCGTCGAACTCCCAGGCGCCGCCGCCTCGCCGGCGCCCGATGAACAGGCCTTTGCGCGTGCCCACGGCGAGCAGTACCTCGGTCATGCCGATCACCTCCGCGGCGTCACCTTTGACGCCCTCGTCTCGGACACCGGCCAGTCTGCACCCGACCACTGACAATCACCTCCGCACCGCGCTCCGGTGCAGGTCAGGCCGGTGTCGCGGGCCGTGTCCGCACGCCTGCCCCAGGCCGCCCGTCGCACAAGGCGGACCGCGTCACTGCCGCGGGCACGGGCAGTCCGGCCACCGCCTCGCCCGCCGCACCCCTCGCCCACGCACGGGACCTCACCGCCGCGGTCAGCGCTCGGCGCCGCCCGGGCCCTGGCCCAGGCCCGGCCCTAACCCTGGCCCTGGCCCTGGCCCTGGCCCGCCAGGGCCTCCCGGCACACTCGCGTCAGCACCAGGTCGGCGTGGATGCCGTGCGCGCCCCTGGCCGCCAGGTGCCGTCGGCGGGAGGCGAGTTCCGTCCGCAGCAGGTCGTGCAGGGGCGTGCCCGCCGGGCCGAGGGACGCCACGCAGCGGGCGATCGCCGTCCTGGTGTGCGGTTGCTCCGCCCATGCGGCGCGGAGGACCGGGAAGACGCGCTCCCCGTCGCCCGCGACCCGCCACACCGCGCACGCGGCGGCCACCCGCTCCACCGCCTCCGGGGAAGCGGTCAGCCGGAGCAGTGCGGGCAGGGCCGGGGCGGCCTGCGGGCCCAGCCGCGCGAGGGCGTCCGCGGCCGCCGCCCGGCGGTGTCCGCCTCCGCCGGTGCCCGTCAACGCCCCGAGCAGTACCGGCAGTACGGCGTCCGGCCGGCCCGTGACGGACCACAGCGCCTCCGCGGCGGGAACGGCGCAGTCGGTGTCCAGCAGCCCGCGCAACTGCGGTATCGCCTCGTGGGCGGCGGCGCCGAAGGCGGCCAGGGCACGGACCGCCGCCTCCACGACGGTTGCGAGGGGCCCCGGCCCGTCGGGCGCACCCCGCAGCAGGCGCACCACCGACGGTACGGACGCGGTGTCCCCGAGGGCGCCGAGCGCCGCCAGCAGGCCCACCACCCGCCTCCCGGTGCCGGGGCCGTCGAGCGGCACGCGCGCGAGGCGTCGCCGCAACGCCGGGGCCAGCGGGGCGGCGGCCCGCCCCAGAGGCGGTACGGCCAGCCCCAGGTCGTCCGGCACGGCGGGCCCCGCGAGCACCTCGGCCAGCACCGGGACGGCCCGCGCGTCCCCGGTTGCGGCCAGCGCCCGCAGCGGGTCGCCCAGCACCGGCCCGCCCCGCTGCCCGTACCGGACGCGCAGCTCGGGGCGGTGGATGACCAGGGCGTGCAACGGGTCGGCGGCGGGCGCGGCCAGCTCGGACAGCTCCCGCAGGACGGCCACCGCCGCGTCGTGCAACCGGCCCTCCTCGGCGCCCACTTGGTTCCCGATCAGCACGACCGGCCCGGGGTGGGCGCCGCGCCACTCGCGGAACAGCCCGGCCGCCATCCACACGGCGTTGCACCGGTCGAGGGCGTCCGGGCTGGTCAACTGCCCGCACAGCAGGGCGACCCGGTCGGCCACCCGGTCGCCGAGCCCGTGGTGCAGGTTCCGCAGCAGCCGGGAGCCCTCCTCGTCCGAGGGTCGCAGCCGCCGCAGCCGCACGGCGAGCGTGTCCGTACCGGGACAGCCGTACGGGCGGCAGGTCCGGGAGCGCTGCCGGGACCTGGCCCTGAGCAACCGCACGACGGTCGGTACGAAATCCTCGGGCAGCTCCCACGGGGCACGGCCGGCGAGCTGCCCCAGCGCGGCGAGCCGCAGCCCGGGGCCGTACGGAGGCCTGCTCAGCCCGGCCAGCACGCTCACCGCACCAGCGGCGCACGGATCCCCGGCGGTGCCGTACCGCCGCGCGAACAGGCCGAGGGCCTCGGCCAGGGCGAGCAGGACCCGGTCGTCCCGCTCCACCGTGAGCCGCTCCCGCAGCAAGGCGAGCACCCGGGCCGGCGGGGACCCGTACCGCACGAGGGCCGGCAGGACCGCCCGGCGCACCCTCGCGTCCGAGTCGCCGGCCAGCCGGACGAACACCTCGGCGCCCGCCAGCAGCGCCGCCCGGGCCCGGGCGGCGAGATCCGCCGAGGCGCCCTCGGCACCGCCGATGCTGACCAGCAGGTCGACGACCGCGGCCCGCTCCCGCACGTCCTCGCGGACGGCGAGCGCGAGGAGGAACGGAACACAGGCGAGCGTCGCGTCGTACACGTCCCCCCGGTGGTGCACGGCGCCGTACAGCCCGTCGAGCGCGCTCTCCCGCTCGGCCGGGTCGGCGGAGGCCAGTCCCCGCAGTAGTGCGGGCACGTCCTGCGCACTGCCGCCCGCATGGCGCAGCGCGGCCCAGTCGACCTCGTCGATCCCCCTGAACACGTTGTCCTCCCCAGGCGAAGTCCCAACTGACGGGGAGTCTGCACCACGGCACCGACAACGAAGCGGAATCGGGCGATGACTGTGCGCGAACCGTGTGCGGGTTGGCCGATCGACGCTCAGTCCCGGCCGGGCAGCGCCCGTTCCACGATCGCGTCGAGGTCCGCCGCGTCGGGCAGCGTTCCGAAGGCGTGGCCCCAGTCGCCCCCGAGCCGGGTCGCGCAGAACGCGTCGGCGACCGCGGGCGGGGCGTGCCGGACGAGGAGGGAGGCCTGGAGCGTCAGCGCCATCTCCTCCACGAGGCGGCGCGCCGTCGTCTGCGACGCCCCGGACAGCCGGTCCCCGAGCCGCGCCACGGCCGCGTCCAGCCGCGCGTCCGCGCCCCGGGTGAGCGCGAACTCGCCGAACAGCGCCTCGGCCGTACCCGGTTCGCGGCTGAGCGCCCGCAGCACGTCCAGCGCGTTGACGTTCCCGGAGCCCTCCCAGATCGACAGCAGGGGAGCCTCGCGGTAGTGCCGGGGCATGCCCGAGTCCTCGACGTAGCCGTTGCCGCCGAGGCACTCCAGGGCTTCCGCGGTGAAGGCGGGGCCGCGCTTGGTCACCCAGTACTTGCCGACGGCCGTGGCGATCCGGCGGAACGCGGCCTCACTCCCGTCCCCGCGGTTGGCGCGGTCCGCCGCCCCGGCCAGCCGCAGCGTGAGCGTCGTGGCGGCCTCGGACTCCAGCGCGAGATCGGCCAGAACGTTGCGCATCAGCGGCTGGTCCACGAGCCGCGCGCCGAACGCCCTGCGGTGCCGCGCGTGGTGCCCGGCCTCCACGAGCGACTTGCGCATCAGCGCGGCCGACATCATCACGCAGTCCAGCCGGGTGCAGTTGACCATCTCGATGATGGTCTTCACCCCCTGCCCCTCGGGGCCGACCAGCCAGGCGACGGTCCCGTCGAACTCCGGCTCGGACGAGGCGTTGGACCGGTTGCCCAGCTTGTCCTTGAGCCGCTGGACGCGGAAGGTGTTGCGGGTGCCGTCGGGCAGCACCCGCGGCACCAGGAAGCAGGACAGCCCGTCCGGGGCCTGCGCCAGCACGAGGAAGACGTCGCACATGGGCGCCGAGGTGAACCACTTGTGCCCGCGCAGCGTGTACACCCCCGGCTCGGCCGTGGGCGTGGCCGCCGTGGTGTTGGTGCGCACGTCCGAGCCGCCCTGCTTCTCGGTCATCCCCATGCCCGCCAGCAGGCCCGGCTTCTCGGTGGGCACCCTCAGCCGCGGGTCGTACTCCCGGCTCGTCAGCAGCGGCTCGTAGACCTTCGCCAGCTCCGGCTGCCGGCGCAGCGCGGGGACGGCCGCGTACGTCATCGACGTCGGGCAGCCGTGCCCGGCCTCGGTGTGGCCCCACACCAGTCCGCCGGCGGTCCGGGCGACGTGGACGCCCGGCCGTTCGTCCGCCCAGGGCGCCCCGGCCAGGCCTTCGGCGATCGCCGTGCGCATCAGGTGGTGCCAGCTGGGATGGAACTCGACCTCGTCGACGCGGTTGCCGTACCGGTCGTGGGTGCGCAGCTCCGGCTCGTGCCGGTTGGCCAGGTCGGCCCACTCCTGCGCCTGGGCGCTGCCCGCCCGCCGGCCGAGGCGCCGCAGGTCCGCCTCGGCCCAGCCGGCGCCCTCCCGCCGCAGGCCCTCCAGCAGGCCCGTGTCGTCGGAGGCGTCGTAGGGGGTCAGAGGCGGGGCCTGGTTGGTGACGTCGTGCGTGGCGAGTACGCCGTGCGTCCGCTGTCCGTCCGGTGTCGCGACCATGCCCCGAGTGTTGCACCACCGCTACGGCCGCAGCAATAGTGCAACACAGCAGGATGGCCGCGTACAGTACGTGACCATGCCGATGAACGACCCCGCGCCGTCCGGCGCGCTCGATCTGCGGCCCCTGTCCGCGCGGTCGGTGGTGCTGAGCCTGCTGCTCGGCACGCACCCCCCGGAGCTGCCGGCCAGGGAGCTCGCGCGACTAATGGAGGGCTTCGGCGTCGGCGGCTCCACCCTGCGGGCGGCGCTCAGCCGGATGGTCGCCGCCGGAGACCTGCGGCGCACCGGCGCCGGCTACCGCCTGAACGACCGGCTGCTGGCACGCCAGCGGCGTCAGGACGACGCGGTGCACCCGCGCACGCGCGCGTGGGACGGCGACTGGGAGATGGTCGTGATCACCGCGACCGGACGCGGCCCCGCGGAACGGGCGGTCCTGCGGACCCGGCTGACCGGTCTGCGGCTCGCCGAACTCCGCGAGGGCGTCTGGCTCCGGCCGGCCAATCTCGGCCGCGCGCTCCCCACCGACCTGGACCGGGTCGCCGAGCACTACACGGCCCGCCCCGGGCGCCCCGCGCCCGGACTGGCCGCCTCCCTGTGGCCGCTGGACGCCTGGTCCGCCACGGCCCGGGCGCTGCTCGCGCACATCGCCCGCGCGTCCCGGCCGGCCGACCGGCTCACCGCCTACGCCGCCGTCGTGCGGCACCTGCTGGCCGATCCCGTCCTGCCGCCCGGGCTGCTGCCCGCCGACTGGCCCGGCCCCGCGCTGCGCGCCGCCTACACCGCGTACCAGGCGGAGCTGGCCGCGGAGGTGCACGCGCGCGTGCGCGGCGCATGACGCGGGCGGCCGTGCGCGGCGCCCGCCGGGACGCCGCGCACGGCCGCCTTCACCGTGGGGGGATGCCTGGGACTACCTGTAGGTGATGTCCGAGGTGGAGTACAGGCAGTTCGTGCTGTCGGGACCGGTCCCGACGGCGGTGTTGTTGTTGTACTTCTGGCAGGGGACGACCTTGCGGCTCGCATCGTTGCGGATGGTGATGCCGCGCAGCGTCGCCACGTCGTTGCGGTTGACGTTGATGCCGACGAGCCGGGCGGTGCTGCCGGTGCCGGTCACGTCGATGGTGTTGAGGTTGACCTTGCGGGTGTACTGCGTGGAGCAGTCGCCGCAGGAGCGGTAGAGCGTCTTGAACTCCTGCACCGCGAAGTTCGAGATGTTGAGCGTGCCGCCGCCGTTGTGCTGGAAGACCTTGTCCGCGGCCTTCTTCGCGCCGCCGCCGATGACGTGGTACGTGGCGCCGGTGCCGCCGCGGAAGGTGGCGGCGTCCTCGCCGACGTCCTCCCACCAGACGTTCTGCAGCGTGCAGCTGCCCTCGCAGTGGATGCCGTCGGCCGCCGGGGCGCCGAGGATGACGTTCTTCAGCACCGCGCCGTCCGCGAGCCGGAAGATCGGGTCCTGGCCCTCCTCCTGGCCGTCGCCGGCCAGGTTCCCGGTGCCGTAGTACCGCTTCATCCCGTAGTCCTTGGTGCCGGACACGGAGATGGTGGAGGACGTTCCCTGGCTGCCGTTCGGTGTCGGCCAGGTGGCGGCGCTCGCCGTGGGCGCCTGTGTGGTCATGATCATGCCAACCGACAGGCCGAGGGTGGCCAGCGTGCCGGTCAGCGCGCGCCTGCGGGCGCGCGGGCGTGTCGCAGAAGTCATGTCCCGTTTCCTTCTGTCCGTTCGAGCGTTGGGAGAGGGGTCAGGGCGTCCCGGCGCCCGCATCCGACGTCACCGAGGGGGCGGCGCAGGAGGCGGGTTCCGCCGAGTGGCCGTAGGGCGGGCTGGTGAAGGTGCCGACCCGCGAGATCTCGGTCGCGGCTCCACCGGGGTCGTTGCCGCGCGGGCCGGCGCATCCGTCGACGTCACCGCTGCGGCTCGTGGTGACGGTGATCCTGGTCGAGCGGAAGACGTCGTTCCCGACCGGCGTCCGGGCGCCCACGCGCGAGTGGCGCACGGTGTCGGCGTCCTTCACGTAGTGGTTGCGGTCCCGGCCGGCTGGGGAACGGCCGGGACCGTCACGGTCGCCCGGGCGGACCGCGGCGGCTACCGCCACGGCGGATCCCGGCGTGCGTGTGGTGGGGGGCGAGTACGCATGTGGGGTGCGTCCCTTCAGTGGTGCCTGGTGGCGCTCATGGGTCATGTACCTGAATGACGTTCTCCATGTTGCTCAACGCAGGTGCAGCTGACGCTGCGGGGTCACATCGCTGAACGGAACGTAGAGGGCAAGCGCTTTCTAGTCAACGCCTCGCGCAGAAACACGTGCAGTCGGCCCGGGGGTTGCGGACGGCCGGCCCCGGTCGCGGAGCCGACCGCGTGGGAGCGCTTCCACGGGCGGCCATGTTCATGCCACCATGCGATCGGTCAACGACGAACCGCCGTACGACGTCCTGCGAGCCGTGCCTCACCATCGAAGGGACCCGGACGTGCCTGTCACCCCCCACCCCACGGCGAGGAGACCCCTGCGGTCGCTGCTCCTCACACTCGTCGCCGCCCTGCTGCCGCTGCTCGCCGCCGGCGCGCTCACCGCACCCGCGGCCGCCGCGCGCGCCAGGGCCGTGCCCGCCGCCGCCCTCACCGAGGTCACGAACTTCGGCACCAACCCCAGCAACCTGCGCATGTACCTGTACGTGCCGGAGAACGTACGGCCGAACCCGGCGGTCGTGGTCGCGGTGCACTGGTGCACCGGCTCGGGCCCGGACATGTACCAGGGCACCGAGTACGACACGCTGGCCGACCAGTACGGGTTCATCGTGCTCTACCCGTCGGTCACCCGCAGCAGCAAGTGCTTCGACGTCTCCTCCCCCCAGGCCCTGCGCCGCGACGGCGGCAGCGACCCCGTCGGCATCAAGTCGATGATCGACTGGACCCTGCGCACCTACGACGCCGACCGGAGCCGGGTGTTCGCCACGGGCATCTCCTCCGGCGCGATGATGACCAACGTCCTGCTCGGCGACTACCCGGACGTCTTCGCCGCGGGCGCCGCCTTCTCGGGCGTGCCCTTCGGCTGCTTCGCCACCACCGACGGCTCCGAGTGGAACAGCGCCTGCTCGGGCGGCACGCTCACCCGGACCCCGAAGGAGTGGGGCGACCTGGTGCGGGGCGCGTACCCCGGCTACAGCGGACCCAGGCCGCGGATGCAGATCTGGCACGGCACCGAGGACGACGCCCTGCGCTACCCCAATTTCGGCGAGCAGATCAAGCAGTGGACGAACGTGCACGGTGTCGGCCAGGCGCCGGCCGCCACCGACACGCCCCAGCCCGGCTGGAGTCGCACCCGCTACGGCGGCACGGGCGACCGCGCCCCCGTGGAGGCCATCAGCCTCCAGGGCGTCGGCCACAACCTCTACGCCCACGGCATGGCCTCCCGCGTGCTGGCCTTCTTCGGCCTGGACGCCTCGGGCCCGGCGCCCCAACCGCAGCCGGGCACCTGCAAGGTGACGGCGTCGGTGAACGCCTGGACCACCGGCCTGACCGCCTCCCTGACCCTCACCAACACCGGCACGAGCGCGATCAACGGCTGGCGGCTCGGCTTCACACTGCCCGCCGGGCAGAGGATCACGGGTGGCTGGAGCGCCACCTACGCGCCGTCCTCCGGGACGGTCACCGCGGCGAACGCGGCGTACAACGGCACGATCGCCCCGGGCGCGAGCGTGAGCATCGGCTACCAGGCCACGCACACCGGCAACAGCGCCGGTCCGGCCGCGTTCACGCTCAACGGAACGGCGTGCGCGGCCGGTTGACGCAACGGCCGGCGGAGTGCCGGATCAGACCGAACGGTGGTACTGGTCCGGCACCCGCACCTCCCCGCCCAGTTCACGCGCCGCGTGCCGGGCCCACGAGGGGTTGCGCAGCAGTTCGCGGCCGAGCAGCACCGCGTCCGCCTCGCCGTTGGCCAGGATCTTCTCGGCCTGCTCGGCGTCGGTGATGAGTCCCACCGCGGCGACCGCCAGGTCCGTCTCCTGCTTCACCCGGGCCGCGAAGGGCACCTGGTAGCCGGGCCCGGTCGGGATGCGGACACCGGCGGCGTTGCCGCCGGTGGAGACGTCCAGCAGGTCCACGCCGTGGGCCCGCAGTTCGCGCGCGAAGCGCACGGTGTCGTCGGCGGTCCAGCCGCCCTCGTCGAGCCAGTCGGTCGCCGAGACGCGGAAGAACAGCGGCTTGTCCTGCGGCCACACCTCCCGCACGGCGTCGACGACCTCCAGCGCGAACCGGGTGCGGTTCTCGTACGAGCCGCCGTAGGCGTCGGTGCGGCGGTTGGAGTGCGGGGAGAGGAATTCGTTGATCAGGTAGCCGTGGGCACCGTGGATCTCGGCGATCTCGAAACCGGCGGCGAGCGCGCGGCGGGCCGCGGCCGCGAACTGCTCGACGACGGCCTCGATCTGGTCGGCCGTCAGCTCGGCCGGGGCCGGGTGCGCGTCGTCGAACGCGATCGGGCTCGGCGCGACGGAGCCCCAGCCGTGGGCCTCCGGGCCGACCGGACCGCCGCCCTTCCAGGGGCGGTCCGTCGACGCCTTGCGCCCGGCGTGGGCCAGCTGGATGGCCGGAACCGTGCCCTGCTCCGTGAGGAAGCGGGTGATCCGGCGGAACGCCTCGACCTGCGTGTCGTTCCAGATGCCCAGGTCGTAGGGCGAGATCCGGCCCTCCGGGGACACCGCGGTGGCCTCCACGATGATCAGGCCCGTGCCGCCGGTCGCGCGTGCGGCGTAGTGCGCGAAGTGCCAGTCCGTGGGGGCACCGGCCGCCGGACCCTCCGGCGCCGCCGAGTACTGGCACATCGGGGGCATCCACACGCGGTTCGGGATCGTCACATCGCGCAGGGCGTAGGGCTCGAAGAGCGCGGTCACGGCGGACTCCATTCGTCACGGGGCCGGGGTCGACTCGTACGATAGGCATCGTAGTACGGTGGATGTCAAACTACGAGGGTTCTCGTACTATGGGGTCCCCGAAGGAAGTGGAGCCCGCCGTGACGTCCGCCGTCGCCAGTAGCCGTGATCTGCCGCATCCCGCGCGGGACGAGATTCGCCTGGAGGGCGTGCTGCACGCGCTCAGCGATCCGATGCGGCTGCGGATCGTGCGGGAACTCGCCGCCGTCAGCGGCGAGTTGTCCTGCTCCGACTTCGAGCTGCCGGTCACCAAGTCGACCACCACGCACCACTTCCGGGTACTGCGGGAGAGCGGGGTGATCCGGCAGGTGTACCGCGGGACGGCCAAGATGAACGGACTGCGGCGGGACGATCTGGACGACCTGTTCCCGGGGTTGCTGGACGCGCTCCTCGACGCGGCGGGGCGCCAGGCCGATCGGGTGGGCGGCTGAAACCGGCGGCCGGGCTCCGCTGACAGGGTGCTGTGCTCCGCCCGGGACGCGTGTCCGATCTGTATGGAATGTGATCGTGCGGTTTCGTTCCGTATGTGCTGCAAGCATCCTTTCTGAATCTTTCTGATCGCTCTCCGGTCGACGGTGCGGTGTCCGTGCGGCCGGCGTGGGAAGTGCGGGAGAACGAGGACGCCACGCGGTGGTTCGAAGTCCGGGTCGCCTTCCCGGACGGCGCGCGCGTCGACGCGCTGGCCGTCCTGGCCGGCGGACGCGTCGGTGTGGAGGAGGTGCGCGCTCAGCCCGCGCTCTCCTTCGACGACCTGGGCGTGCTCGCCGACTGGATCGAGGAGGCGCTGGCCGAGGCGTGCGGTGCCGGGCCGGTGCCGGGAGGGTGCGAAAGCCACGGGCGCCGGGCGCGCCCGGCCTGGCCGCGCGGCGCGGAGGGGCGCCGGCGGGTGGCGCAGGCGTACCGCGCTGCCCAGCGCGACGGCATCGATCCGGTCCTCGCGGTGATGTCCGCGACCGGTCACAGCCGCCGCACCTCACTGAGACTGATCGGCCAGGCCCGTGAGGCCGGCCTGCTGGCGTCTCGCCGCGCGCGGGGGTGACGGGGCGCGCCGTGCGGACGCCGGGTGGTGGCGGGCGCCGCTCGGGTGGCCGGGGCGCGTGCGGGTGGGGTGGGAGGGGCTGACGCCCGATGCCGGGTGGCGGGTGCCGTTCGGGTGGCCGGGGCGCGTGCGGGGTGGGTTGAGGGCTGGCCCCCGATGCCGGGTGGCGGGTGCCGTGTGCTGCCGAACGGCGCGGGCGCGCCTTACGGTTGGGCCTCCGGCTCCCGCCCCGTGCCGGCCGCGCCGGCCGCGCTCCCGTCCGCCACCGGTGCGGCCCCGCCCCCGGCCGCGGCGTCGACGGCGTTCCGGCGCGTGGTGCCGGCCTGCCGGCCGCTCGGGGTGTTCGCCCCCTCCCCGGTCGCGAAGAACCGCGACAGGTCCGAGTCGCCCGTCCCGCCCGGCGTCGCCGTGTCCGGCGGGGTGCCCAGCTCCCAGTCCAGCCGGTAGCGCTTGAACAACTCGGCCCGCAGTACCGGCACCGGCATCGGCACCCCCGGCACCAGGGCCGCGTACACCGCGCCCATCAGCAGGGCGCGCAGCATCGGGTAGTCGCTGTCCGCGTCGCGCGACCCGTGCCGGACGACCGTGTCGCGCAGCAGCTCGGCCAGACGGCGCTGCTCCGGGCAGGGCACGAAGCCCTCGGCCTGCAGCAGCCCGGCCATGTGCTGGCGCATCAGCACGGGCCGGTCCCGGGCCAGGCCCAGGATCGCGTCGATGGCCCGGGCCATCCGCTCCCGCCCGTCCTCGGTGCGCGGCTCGCGCTCCAGCGCCTCCTCCAGCGTGCGGTGCATCAGCCGGTGCACGGCGGACTGCACGAGCTGGCGTTTGCCCGGGAAGTAGTACGAGACCAGACCCCGCGCCGAACCCGCCCGGTCGGCGATGTCGCCGAGCGTCGTCGCCTCGAACCCGCGCTCGCCGACCAGTTCGACCGCCGCCTGCAGAAGCCGCTCCTTCGAACGTCTCCGCAACTCTTCATTGACCGAGGCGCTGCGCGGGGACATGCTGAAACTCCTGCGTTGACTGGCTGCCAGCCAACTATACTCAGGACGTCCACGGTCCGGCCCGCGGTGGCCGGTGCCGGCGATGCCGTCCGCCTCGGGCGACGCGGGGGATCGTCCGAGGCGGACGCGCAGACGCACACATGGTCGCCTCGGGCCACTTCTCCCGGCTCAGGCGCGAGGGCCCGGAATGCCGACGCGCCGCTACGCGCGCCCGTCACCGTCCCGGTCGCGCGGCAGCCGGCGCTCGTGCACCCACACCGCCAGGGCCACCACCAGCGCGCCCAGCAGCCAGCCGCCCACCACGTCCGACGGCCAGTGCACGCCCAGCCAGACGCGGGTCAGTCCGACGCCGACCACGGAGACGACCCCCACGGCCAGCGCCGTGCGCCACAGGACCGGGCCGGCGCCGTGCCGGCGCAGCAGCCACAGCAGGAGACCGCACACGACCGTGGCGGTCATGGCGTGCCCCGACGGGAACGCCGAGTAGTGGGCCGTGTCCACGGGGTCGGGCCACACCGGGCGGGGACGGTCCACCGCCGCTTTCAGGCCCTGCTGCAGCAGCGAGCCCAGCGCGACGGCCAGCGCCAGCCACAGTGCCGTCCAGCGCGCCGCGAGCCGCACCACCAGCCACACCACGACGACCGCGCAGAGCAGGCGCATCGTCCACGGGTCCCACACCCAGTCCGTCAGGACGCGGCACACCTGGGTGAAGCCGGGTTCGTCGACCGCCCAGCGGTGGGTGGTCCTGGAGATGTCCCCGTCCGCGCCGATCAGCGGGCTCCATCTGGCCGCGACGAGGGTCAGCAGCAGGATCGAGCACGCGGCCAGGACGCCGGCGAGACCGGCGACGGCGCGATGTTCCGGACGGGGCGGGGATGTCACGGACGGGGAGTGCATGAGGCGATCCTCGCCGAACCGGGGGGTACGGATCCAGTACGGGGGCGATCTTCGGCCCCGGAGTGGCGGATCCCTCCCGTCAGCCCAGTGCCCGCAGCCCCGGCACGAACGCCACCAGCACCGGCACCACCGGCACCAGCGCGGCCGCCGCCGTCAGCCGCAGGCGCCGGGCCGCGCTCAGCCGGTCCGGGGGAGTGAGCAACCGGTGCACCCGCGCCGGGACATGGGCCTGCGGCGTCGGGCAGGGCCCGAACACCCCCCGGTGCTCGTTGAGTTCCACCAGTGCCAGGGCGGTCGTCAGCCGGCCGAAGCGGCGGGAGGCCGTGTCGTCCGCGGCGAGTTCGACCAGCCGGTGCATCTCGTCCCGGAACGCGGCGAACACCGGCACCTGCGGGAATCCGTCCGCGAGGGCGGCGGAGCAGTTCAGCAGCCAGTCGTGGCGGGCCCGCGCGTGTCCCTGCTCGTGCGCCAGCACGGCGTCCAGTTGCCGGCCTTTCAGCCGGCGCAACGCGCCGGTGGTGACGACCAGTCGGGGCGGGGTGCCGGGCAGCCACCAGGCGTCGGGCCGCTCGCTCTCCAGGACGACGAGCCGGCCGGAGGCGGCCACCTCGCCCGGCAGCAGCGGTGCCCGGACCTCCAGGTCGGCGCGCCGGCGGCGGTGCCGGGCCCGGGCCCGGCCCACCTCGCGCACCAGCATCGCCGCGCTCCACAGCGCGCCGCACGCCAGCGCGACCGCGATGGCCGCCGCCCAGGGGCCCGCCGTGCCGAGGGCGTACGCCTCGACCACGCCGTCCGGCGCGGTCGCGAAGACGTGTCCAGCGACGGCGTGCCAGGCCGCCGCGGCGCTGAGCGTCATCGCCAGGGCGCAGCACACCAGCACGGCCGCCACCACGCACTGCCACATCCACAGCGCGACGACCGGTTCCCGGTCCGGCCAGCCGGCCCGGGCGAGCAGCCGGGGGCCGGCCACGGCGGTCAGGGCGCCGAGCAGCAGCAGCGCCGCGGGGAGCATCATGGGAGGCAGCCTATGAGCGCGGCCCCGCTCCCGGGTACGCCCCGCGGCCGCGAAGTGACGCAGGCAACGGATTCCGCAGGGGGTGCCGCGCCCGCGGCCTCACAGTGTCAGCAGCATCGCCACCATCGCCATCCCCATGGACAGCCGGCAGGCCCGCGCCAGCTCCGGACGGTGGCCCCAGCCCCCCGCGTCACCGTCTGCGGCCCCGCTCCCGGCCGGCGCCCCCACCGGCACCAGCCGGACGCCGTTCAGCAGCACGTACCCGGCGAAGTAGAGCAGCAGCGCCCCGGTCAGCAGCGGGATGCCCGATCCGTCCCGCCCGTGGGCGTGGGCGGGGGAGCCGGCCATGACCACCGACATGTAGACCATCGCGGCGGCTCCCACCAGGTGGTGCAGGTGATGGGCGCCGGATCGCGCCGCCCACAGCGCGTGCACGCCCGCCGCGCCGAACACGACCGCGTAGGCGGGCCAGGCCCACGACGGCGGGGTGAACACGGCGGCGGGCACCGCCATCACCGCCATCCCGAAACCCATCAGTGCCTCGCCGCCCGCGCCGCGCCGCTGCTCCCCGCCGCCGCTGCGCATCCGCACCAGGCAGTAGGCGCCGGTCACCGCGCAGAGCGCCACCATCAGCCAGCCGGACGAAGCCGGTCCGTGCACGCGCACCTCCCCGTTCGACAAGTCGGTCATTCGATGCCCGGGCCGTGCGGCGCGCACGCGAGCGCAAGGGTGTACACGGGGAGCATGCGGCGGAGCACGGCAGATGAGGGGCGATGATCCACCCGATTCTTTACGGGTAAAACACCTGTTAATCTTCCCCTGTGAGCAGTGTGACGCCCCCCGCACCCCCGCAGACCCGGCGCCTGCCGCTGGCCGGCGTGCTGCGGCCCGGCCGGCCCTCGGACATCTGGTTCAAGCCCGCGCTGAGCGTCGTCGCGGCGATCGCCCCGCCCCACCTCACCCTGCTCGCCCTGGACCGGCTGGACCTCGCGATGTACTCCACCGCCGGGTCCCTGTGCGCCCTGTACACCCACAACCGGCCCTACGCCGCCCGGGCCGTGGCCCTGCTGTGGGTGGTGCTCGGCATGCTCGGCGGGCTCACCGTCGCCCTCGTCGCGGCCTCGCTGACCGACAGCGCCGCCGTCCTGGTCACCGTCGGCGCGCTGCTGGCCGCCGCGCAGAAGGCGCTGTGCGACGCGACCCGGGTCGGTCCGCCCGGGAACGTCGTCCTGACGTTCGTCACCTCGGCCTCGCTGTTCGTGCCGCAGACCCTCGGGCAGGTCCCCGGCCACCTGGCCCTCGCGGCCGCCACGGGTGCCTGGGCCTGGCTGGTCTGCATGGCGCCGGCGCTGATCCGCCCGCACGGCCCGGAGCGCCGCGCCACCGCGAGCGCCCTGCGGGCCGCCGCCGCGTACGCCGACAGCGGAGGTTCCGGTGAGGGGCACGCCCGGGCCCGGGCCGCGGGCTACCACGCCGTGCAGGCCGCCTGGCAGTCGCTGCTGTCCACCGGCGCGCCGTCCCGGACCCGGCGCGCGCTCGAACGGCTCGTGGTGCGCGCCGAGGTGGCCCTCGCCGCACCGGCGGACGCGGACGCCGGCCGACTGCGCGCGTGGGCCCGTGCCCTGCGCTCCACCGGCCCCGTCCCGCAGGCCGGGCTGCCACCCGCGGCGGCGGACGAACTGCTCGGGGTGGACTCGGCCCGTTCCCCGCGGACCCGGCTCGGTCCGCTGACCCCGCTCGCGGCACGTACCGCGCTGGGCTGCGCGCTCGCCGGCTACGCCTCCCTCGCGCTGGGCATCGGCCGCCCGTACTGGGCCCTGGTCACGGCCGCCTCCCTCTACCAGGCCAACATCGCCCTGACCTGGAGCCGGGCCGTCCAGCGGGTCGTGGGCAACGCCGTCGGGGTGCTCGTCTTCGCGGCCGTCGTGCCGCTCGCCCACCTGGGCGGGGCGGCGCTCGTGCTGTGCTGCGTGGCGTTCGCCTTCGGCGCGGAGGCCCTCATCAGCCGCAACTACTGGCTCGGCAGCGTGTGCGTGACGCCCATGGCCCTGCTCATCACCGAGTTCGCCGGGCGGCAGAGGCCCGGCGAGCTCATGACCGAGCGGGTCGTGGACACCGCCGTCGGGGCGCTGGTCGGCTTCGCCGCCGCCGTGGCGGTCACCAACCGGCGGGCGGGCGACCGCGTGGAACACGCCCTGACGGCCGCCGACCGGGCCCGCGAACACGCGGCCCGGCTGCTGACCGAGCCGGACCCCGGGGCGGCCGCCCTGGAATCGGCCCGCCGGTCACTCGCCGCAGCCCTGGCCGACCTGCGGACCACCGCCGACGCGGCGGCCGGGGAATGGTGGCAGCGCGCGCTGCCCCAGGAGCGGGTCGTGCTCGCCGAGCGGTCCGGACACCGTACGCTCGCCGCTACGGCACGACGCCAGGGGCTGCTCCCGGACCGCGGTCCGGACACGGAGACGGAGGACGCACGGCCATGACGCCGACGGAAGGACCATCGCCCACGGGTCCCGGCCCGGGCCCCGGCCCGCGAGCGGCGACGGAAGCAGCGCGGACGCGGCAGAACCGACGACCCGCCCCGCCCGGCACCGGCCGCACGGACACGCGAGCCCCCGGCGGGACGCGGCCGGCGGAGGAGACACCGGCGGCCCGGGCGGACGGCCCGGGCGGGCATCCCGTGGCCGGGGGAGGAGCCGGTGTGCCTCCCGAAGCCACAGCGGTCACCGGTCCGGGCGCCGCGACGCCCCGGGGAGACACGGACAGGGCCCGCACCCCCGGAGGGGACGGCAGCCAGGGTTCCGAGGCCCGACGCGACCGCGGGGCGGACGACGCCGGTGGGGCGAAGGCGACCGGAGGGGAAGCGGGCGGAGGGCGTCCCAGCGGCGGGGACGGAAGCCGCCCGGTCGGGGACATCCCGGGCCTCGCGGCGGGGGTGTCCGGGGCGCGGCGGGCCGACACCGTCTCCGCCGTCGTGCGGCAGTGGCGGGCCGTGCACCCGGGCCTCGACACCGGGCCGATGGAGATCATCGGGCGGATCAACCGCTGCGCCGCCCTGCTGCAGCAGGCCGAGGACGCCCCGCTGCGCCGGGCCGGACTGAGCCGCCCCGAGTTCGATCTGCTCGGCGCGCTGCGCCGTACCGGGCACGAGCTGACGCCGGGGGAGCTGGCCCGGGAGACCTTCTCCTCGGGCGCCGCCGTCACCAAGCGGCTCAAGCAGCTGACCGAGCGCGGCCTGGTCGAGCGCCGCGGCGACACCCGCGACCGCCGGGTCGCCCACCTGCGCCTCACCGACGCGGGCCGGGACCTCGTCGACGGGATCCTGCCGGCCCAGCTCGCCTACGAGACCGCCGTACTCTCCGGTCTCGGCGGCCCCGAGCAGGGCGAACTGTCCGCACTGCTGGGGGAGTTGCTGGCGCAGCTGGAGGGCAGGCTGGGCGCGCTGCGGACGTGAGACGCCGGCTCCCCAGCGGCTCGTCCCCCTTGCGAATTCAGAACCGGTCGCCGGCCCGGTACACCCCGAACATCGCCCCCTGCGGATCCCGCAGCACCGCGATCCGCGGCCCGTCCGGCACGGACGTCGGCACCATCAGGACGCTCCCGTGCCGCTGCACGACGGCGGTGGTGCCGTCGACGTCCGCCACGGCGAAGTACGGCAGCCAGTGCGCCGGCACCTCGGGCGGGAACTTGTCGTCCATCGTCACCATGCCGCCGAACTCCGCCCCGGCGACACCCCACCGGGTGTAGCGCTCCCCGGCGTCCACGGTCCACCCGAGCACCCGCGTGTAGAAGGACACGGCCTGCTCGGGGTCCCGCGTGAACAGCTCCACCCAGCCCAGCGCGCCCGGCGCGTTGAACAGCCCGGCGCCCGGGAAGGTCCCGGCCTGCCACAGCCGGAACACGGCACCGCCCGGATCGGCGGCGACCAGGAAGCGGCCCGCGTCGGACACGTCCGTGGGGCCGAGCAGCACCACTCCGCCCGCGTCCGCCACCGTACGGGCGGCGGCGTCCGCGTCGGTCACCGCGAACGACACGGTCCAGGCGACCGGCTGCGACGGCTGGTCCAGCGGGGCCAGCGCGGCCACCGCGTCCCCGTCGAGGCGCGCGACGGTGTGACCGCCCGCCTCCTGACGCGGGCCGGTCCCGGGCCGCCAGCCGAACAGCCGCGTGTAGAACCGCCGCGCGGCCTCCAGGTCGCTGGTGCCCAGCTCGGTCCAGCAGGGCCCGCCCGTCACCGGTGCGTCGAGCTTCATGGCGTTCCTTCCGCGGGAAACCCCTTGAGGCACGCTAAGCCGCCGACGGCGCACCCGGCATCCGGGGAAACCCACTGGTGTGCCGCGCGGCTCCCGTCGTACCCTCACCGCGTACCGCACCGCGTGGCGGCCTCCCGTTCCTTGCCCCATCCTGCCCGGAGGTCCCCATGCCCGCGCCCGAGGTGCGCCCCTTCCGCCGAGCCGACCGCGACCAGCTCACCGACCTGGTGAACCTGCACGTGGCGGCCGTCGTCCCCGGCGTCTCCGTCTCCGTGAACACCGTCCTCGGCCACCTGGAGCGGCAGCCCGGTGAGTTCGTCACCGACCCGTGGGTGGCCGAACGGGTCACGCTGGTCGCCGAACACCGCGCGCACGTCGTCGCCGCCGCCCATCTGCTGCGTCACCGCGCCGACGCCTGCGTCGGCGCGGACCACCGGGGAGCGGCGGAGATCAACTGGTTCGTGCACCGCCCCGCCGCCCCCCTCTGGCCCGACGCGGACCGGGCCGCCGATCTGCTGATGCGGGCGTGCCTGGAGCGGTTCGCCCGCTGGGACGCCCGCGCCCGGTACGCGGACGGCTCGCTGCCCGCCCCCCTGGTCTACGGCCTGCCCCGCAACTGGCCCCACACCCGGGCCCTGTACGAACGCGCGGGCTTCCGGCACGTCGGCGGCACCGAGGTCGTCCTGATCGCCCGGGTGGCCGACCTGCCCGTGCCCGAGCCCCGCCCGGGCGTCACGGTGGAGCGCACGCTCGGCGAGTGCGGCACCCGCTTCACGGCCCGCGCGGGCGGCAGGGCCCTCGGGTTCGTGGAGATCGACACGGCACTGGCCCGTCCGGAACGCCACGCCCGCGCGGCGGGCCTCGCCGACATCGGCAACCTGCGCACCGACCCGGCCGAGGCCGGCACCGGCCTGGAGCACTGGCTGCTGGCCCGGGCCGCCGACTGGCTGCGCCTGTGCGGTGCCGACCGGCTCGTGGCCTACGAGGCGGACTCCGACACCGCCGCCCTCGGCCTGCTCACCGGCGCGGGCTTCCGTGAGCTCACCCGCACCGACCGGGGCTGGGCGCACCGCCCCGGGGCGGCCTCAGATGCCGGGCCGGTAGCGCATCGGGTGATCGGCCGGGACCTCGACCAGGACGATCGGGGTGCCATCCGGGTCCGCGATCCACATCTCGACCAGCCCCCAGGGCTCCTTCACCGGCGGGCGCACGATCTCCACGCCCTTCGCCCGCAGTTCGTCGCGGGCCGCCGTCACGTCGTCGACCTGGAGCCACAGCCGGGCGGCGGGCGCCGGCGGGGTCTCGGCCCGACCCGACACCTCCAGGAAGCCCCCGCCCAGGAAGTAGACCGTGCCGCGCTCGGGCCCCGTGCCGAACTCCCGGTAGACGGCGAGCCCGAGCTGTTCACCGTAGAAGGCACGGGACTTCTCGGGGTCGGTGGGACGCAGGAGGATCCGGCTGCTCAGTACATGCACCATGCACGGGAGCCTAGTGGCAGGGTTACGCTCATCCCTGCCCGAGCCGCGCCCAGGACACGGAGACGCCCGCCCATGGACACCCTCGCCACCGGACTGACCTTCCGCGACGCCACCGACGCCGACGTGGACGAGCTCGTCGCGCTGATCGAGTCGGCGTACCGGGGCGAGGCCAGCCGGGCCGGGTGGACGACCGAGGCGGACATCCTGGAAGGACAGCGGACCGATCCGGAGGGCGTGCGGGCCGTCATCAAGTCGGCCGACAGCCGGCTGCTGACCGTGGAGCGGCAGGGGCGGATCGTCGCCTGCTGCCAGCTGGAGCACCGCGGGGACCACGCCTACTTCGGGATGTTCTCGGTCAGCCCCCGGCTCCAGGGCGCGGGCCTCGGCAAGGTGATCATCGCCGAGGCGGAGCGGCAGGCCCGCGCGGCCTGGGGCGTGACGGAGATGCACATGACCGTGATCTCCGTCCGCGACGACCTCATCGCCTGGTACGAGCGGCGCGGCTACCGCCGTACGGGCCGGATGACCCCCTTCCCGTACGGTGACGAGCGCTTCGGCATCCCGCTCCGCGACGACCTGCAGTTCGAGCTGCTGGTCAAGGAGCTCGGCTAGCCGTCAGGCCGTGAAGCGTCCCGTGCGCTTGATGTCCGGGTGGTCGGTGGTCGCGCCGTCCAGGCCGAACGCCCGGACCAGACGCAGGTGGTCCTGGGTGTTCACCACCCAGCCGATGACCCTCAGATCGGCCTCGCGGGCGCGCTCCACGGTCTCCAGGGTCAGCCGGCGGATGTTCAGGCAGAGGGTCTCGGCACCGGCCGCGACGGCGCGGTCCACGACGTCCGTGCCGTAGCGGCTGGCGACCAGCGCGGTGCGCACGCCCGGCACCAGTGGCTTGATCTCGGCGATCGCCTCGTCGTGGAACGAGGACACCTCCACCCGGCCGGCCAGCCCCCGCTCGTTCATCACCCGCGCCAGGGCCCGCGCCGCCCGGGCGTCCTTGATCTCGGCCTGGAGCGGTGCCCGGACGGCCTCCAGGACCTCCTCGAAGACCGGTACCCGCTCGCCCCGCCCGGCGTCCAGGGCCCGCAGCTCGGCGAGGGTCTTCTCGGCGATCGGCCCGGTGCCGTCGGTCGTGCGGTCCACGTCCGTGTCGTGCATGACGACGAGCGCGCCGTCCTTGCTCAGGTGCAGATCGAGTTCGATGGCGTCGAGGCCGGCCTCCTGGGCGGCGACGAAGGACCGGAGGGTGTTCTCCGGCTCCACACCCATGACTCCGCGGTGACCGATGGTGAGGAAGTTCACGACGCGACTCTCTTCCGTCAGCAGGCGGCAGCAGTGGGGCCCGCAGGGCCCACCCGACCGTATCGCCTGCGCCCGCCCCTCGCGGAGAGCGAGGGCATGGTCACCTCATCTACGGGCATAAGCGTGACCGACAGGAAAAAGTGCGGTGAAGGCCGGGGTCAGGCAGGATAATTTCCCGAGGTAGCCCTTGCTGGGAGGAACCTCGTGTGTATACGGTCGGTACACGTGAGATTCTCCCGTGGAGGATGGGACATGACGGAAATTCTTGTGCAGGTGGGTTCGGAGGACGGGGTTTCTCCCGTGGCCAGGGTGGTGGAGCACCCGGCGTGGCCCGTGCTCAAGGATGCCGTGGAGCGGATCCGGCCATGGCAGTCCAAGGACGGGTCGATCGACTTCGACGCCGAGGGCGCGCCCGACCCGGCCGACGCGGAGCTCGCCGTCCGGCAGGTCGCCGACGCCGTCCTGGAGCTCTCCCCGCTGCTCCCGCACGACCAGGCGTACCACGAGGCCCTGGCCAAGGACCTGACCCGATGGGCCGACAGCGGTTTCCAGGTGCCCGACTTCCTCGACTCGCTGCTGGCCTTCCAGCCCGCAGCGAACCGGGCGGACGGGCTGCAGCACCTGGTCGTCTTCCCGATGTACACGCAGAACGGCAACCCCGACCGCAACCTCGAAGCGGTCGTGCTGCGCATGGTCTGGCCGGACTGGCTGGCCGAACTGGAGCGCACCCGCTACGACAACCCGTTGTTCTGCGGCATCAAGTTCGAGGACTTCACGTCCGGCTACGACACCAACTCGGCCGTGCTGTTCCCGGAGACCATCGCCGTGCGCGAGGCGCCGGAGCGGTTCACCTGGGGCGGCATCTTCTGCGACCGCGAGGCCGCCCGCTTCCGCCGCGTGACCGACGCCGCCGTCGAGATCCTGGGCCTGGAGCTGCCCGAGGACGTCGCCGCGATGGTCCACGACCAGAAGCGCTGCGAGGAGGCGTTCGTCCTGTGGGACATGGTCCACGACCGCACCCACAGCCACGGAGACCTGCCGTTCGACCCGTTCATGATCAAGCAGCGCCAGCCGTTCTGGATGTACGGCCTGGAGGAGCTGCGCTGCGACCTCACCGCCTTCAAGGAGGCGGTCAAGCTGGCGGCCGAGGGCGTGCCGCAGGCCCGTGACGTCCAGGTCGCGGTCCTCTTCGACCGCATGTTCCGCTTCCCGGTCACCGGCGAGCGCGTGCGCAACTACGACGGCCTCGGCGGGCAGCTCCTGTTCGCCTACCTCCACAAGCACGACGTCGTCCGCTGGACCGACAACAAGCTCTCCATCGACTGGGAGCGCGCCCCGCAGGTCACCAACCAGCTGTGCGGCGAGATAGAGCAGCTCTACCGCGACGGCATCGACCGCCCCAAGCTCGTCCACTGGTTCGCCGGGTACGAGCTCGTCTCCACCTACCTCTCCCCGCACCCGGGCTCGAAGTGGGCCAAGGGCCCGGACGCCCTGGACCTGACGCAGCCGCCGCGCAAACTCGTCGATGACGTGCTTCCGGACGAGTTTCCGCTGAGCATGTTCTATGAGGCACTGTCCAAGAAGCTGAAGAACGTGATCGCCTCCACCAAGGGCATCACGGCGGACGGCGCCGAGCGGATCGCCGCGTGAGCGATCGGCGTACCGAGAACACTGCTCAGGAGGCGAAGAACATGGCGGGGAACGGGGCGCTCAGCGGTGCGGTGATCGCGGTGGCCGGTGCGGGCGGGCCGGCGGGCCGGGCGGCGCTGCTCAGGCTGGCCGAGGCGGGAGCCACCGTCATCGGCTCCGACAACGATCCCGAGCGGCTGGCGGAGGCGGTGGACGCGGCGAGCTACGCGACCGGCGGCGCCACCGTCACCGGCGACACGGTCGACCTGCTCGACCTGCAGGCCACCCGCGACTGGGCCAACCGCATCGAGAAGGACTTCGGCCGCGTCGACGGCCTGGTCCACCTCGTCGGCGGCTGGCGCGGCAGCGAGACGTTCACCAGGACCAGCCTCGACGACTGGGACTTCCTGGAGATGCTGCTGGTGCGCACGGTGCAGCACACCTCCCTGGCCTTCCACGAGGCGCTGCAGCGCAGCGACCGCGGCCGGTACGTGCTGATCAGCGCCGCCGGCGCCAGCAAGCCCACCGCGGGCAACGCCGCCTACGCCGCGGGCAAGGCGGCCGCCGAGGCGTGGACGCTGGCCATGGCCGACTACTTCCGCAAGGCCGGGGGCCCCGACGGGCCGACGTCGGCGGCTGCGATCCTGGTGGTGAAGGCACTGGTGCACGACGCGATGCGCGCCGAGCGCCCCCACGCGAAGTTCGCGGGCTTCACCGACGTCAAGGATCTGGCCGAGGCCATCACCGACGTCTGGGAGAAGCCCGCCGCCGAAGTGAACGGAAAACGTCTGTGGCTCACCGAGAAGCCGTGAACCCGCCGAAGACCGACGCGCGCCGCCACCACGACCCCGACGTCCGCGGTTTCGCCAGCGACAACTACGCCGGCGCCCACCCGGAGGTGCTTGCCGCCCTGGCCCTGGCCAACGGCGGGCACCAGGTCGCCTACGGCGAGGACGCCTACACCGAGAACCTTCAGCGCGTCGTCCGCAGCCACTTCGGGGCCACGGCCGAGGCGTTCCCGGTCTTCAACGGCACCGGTGCCAACGTCGTCGCGCTCCAGGCGGTCACCGACCGCTGGGGCGCGGTGATCTGCGCCGAGAGCGCGCACATCAACGTCGACGAGTGCGGCGCGCCCGAGCGGGTCGGCGGGCTGAAGCTGCTGACCGTCCCGACGCCCGACGGCAAGCTCACGCCCGAGCTGATCGACCGGCAGGCGTACGGCTGGGACGACGAGCACCGGGCGATGCCGCAGGTCGTCTCGATCACCCAGGCCACCGAACTGGGCACGGTCTACACGCCGGACGAGATACGGGCGCTGTGCGAGCACGCCCACGCGCACGGCATGAAGGTGCACCTGGACGGCTCCCGGCTGGCCAACGCCGCCGCCACCTTGAACGTCCCGATGCGGACGCTCACGGAGGTCGCCGGCGTCGACATCCTCTCCCTGGGCGGCACGAAGAACGGCGCCCTCTTCGGCGAGGCCGTCGTCGTCCTCAACCAGGACGCCGTCAGCCACATGAAGCACCTGCGCAAGCTGTCCATGCAGCTCGCCTCGAAGATGCGGTTCGTGTCCGTGCAGCTGGAGGCCCTGCTCGCCCGGGACCTGTGGTTGCGCAACGCCCGGCACGCCAACGAGATGGCCCAGCGCCTCGCCGAGGGCGTGCGGTCCGTGCACGGCGTGGAGATCCTCCACCCGGTGCAGGCCAACGCGGTGTTCGCGCGGCTGCCGCACGACGTGAGCGAGCGCCTGCAGAAGCGCTTCCGCTTCTACTTCTGGGACGAGGCCGCGGGCGACGTCCGCTGGATGTGCGCCTTCGACACGACCGAGGACGACGTGGACGCGTTCCTCGCGGCGCTGAAGGAGGAGATGGCCCGCTAGGGCCATCTCCCCCGCGCGGGCCGTCAGTTGACGACGATCCGCGCGCTGTTGTTGCGCAGGTTCGGGTCGAACTCCCGGATGCTCAGCTCCGGGTCGTCGTTGAGGGTCTCGACGGTGGCGTGCGCCCCGCGCACGACACGGTCGATCCGCAGCGGGATCCGGAAGCCGTAGGACGCCTTGTCGTGCAGGTAGATCGGCGTCCGGCAGTAGTGGGTGGCGGGGGACGTACCGTCCTCCTCCGTCCAGCACCGGTCCTCCGGCAGGGTGCCGACCGTGGTGCCCTCCGGCGCCCGGAACCGCACGGTGGCCACGGAGGCTCCCACGCCCAGCGACGCCACCCAGGCCGGGCCACGGTTGTGGACGGTGACCTCGGCGGTCACGGTGTCACCGACGGCCCCGCGCACCCGGCTGCCGGTGAGCTCCAGGTCGGCGGTGTTGCGGGCGTCGAGGATGACGGTCCGGAAGTTGTCCTGCGGGTCGATGTCGGGTTCCGGCGCCGCCGTCCTGCGTGCGGTCACGGGCCGCAGGTCCAGCTCACGGCCCGTGCCCCGGGTCCAGGTCCAGTCGCCGCGGGCCTCCTTGAGCGCCTCGTCCGAGTACGGCTGGACGGAGTGGTCGAACCGCTCGTACATCGCCTTGCGCCCGACGCCGAGCCGGGTCGTCACCGCGTACCGCTGTCCGGGCGCCACCGCCTCGTCCAGCACGCACAGGGCTCCCGTGCCGGTGACGTGGTCCCGGTACTCGCAGTTCGCGTGCCGCTCCATGAAGCGCAGCCCGTACGAGGCGCTGATCCACATCAGGGTGCGTTCGGCGGTGCGGTTGCCGCTGTTGGACAGCGTCGCCCGCACGCTCGTCCCGGTGCCCGGCCTGAGATCGCGCTGGTAGGGGGTCTCGCTGAGCCCGAGGTCAGGCCCGTTGCCCAGACCGACCCGGGTCTCGGCGGCGTAGGACGTGAGCTCCCCGGCGGTGGCCGAGTAGCGCACGTGCCCGGAGGCACCGAGGTCCGCGCCGGGCAGCGCCCGCAGCCCGAACGTGGCGGCCGGTACCGTGCCCGTCCCGTCCGGCATCCCCGGGAAGGCGCAGACCGCCCTGACCTCCGACTCGGGCGCGCAGTTCGCGGGCCAGGACACCCGCGCGAAGGCGGCGACCTCGCTCACGTCGACGGTCAGCCGACCGGCCGGCACGCTGCCGTCCGCGACATCGCGGCTGACCGTCACCTCCAGGCTGCGCTCGCGGGCGCTGCCGTCCGCCTCCGCGCCGGGCAGGACCGTCTCGTACGGCGCGCCGATCCACAGTCCGTTCTCCGCGGCCTGCGCGGGCGCGCCGCCGATTCCGGCGGCCGCGAGTGCGCCGCACGCCACCGCTGTCCCCAGCAGACGTCGTAAGTGCTTCATGTCCCCCTCCTCGTCATCGTTCCGTGGATCCGAGACCCGTGCCGCGGAGGAAGGGTTGTGGCCGGGCCGAAGGTTGCGGCGGTGTTCGGCCGTTCTCATCGGACTGCATAAATATACGAGATGTCGAAAATTGATTGACCCGTGCGAGCGGCGCTCCCTATCATGCGCGGGTGGCGTTCGAGTTCGTGCGCGACGCCATCACGCACTCACAGGATTCCGGCGACCCGCGCGTCACCTGGCGGGCCTCCGACGTCCTGGAACAGCGCACCGGCATCTGCTACGCCAAGGCGCACGCGCTGGCCGCGCTGCTGCGGGCCGAGGACATCCCGACCGCGCTGTGCTACCAGAAGTTCGACGAGGTGCACGGGCTGGTCGCCGTGCGGTTCAACGGCGCCTGGCACCGGCAGGACCCCCGGGGCAACAAGCCCGGTGTCGACGCGCGGTTCTCGCTCGACGGCGAGCGGCTGGCCTTCGTGCCCGACCCGGCGTCCAATGAATTGGACTACCTGGTCCTGTATGCTGCACCACACCCGGCCGTGCTGGACGTCCTGCGGGCGGCACCCGACCGGCCGTCCCTGTGGCAGACACTCCCCACCGCACTCTGAGGCCCGACCATGACGCTCTCACTCACCGTGTCCGACGACGTCCGCGCTCTCGCGCCCGGTTTCACACATGTCGCGATCGAGGCCCACGGCCTGGTCAACGGGCCGAGCACCGACGCCGGCGCGGGACTGCTGGACGACGCCGCCCACCGGCTGGCGGCCCGGCTGGACGGCCGCGCCCCGCACGAGGACCCGCACATGGTGGCCTGGCGCGCGGCCTACACGGCCTTCGGGTCGAAGCCGTCCCGCACCCGCAACTCCGCGGAAGCCCTGGCCAAGCGGGCCCTGACGGACGCCGGGCTGCCCCGGATCAACCTGCTCGTCGACCTGTACAACGCCGTCAGCGTCGCCCATCTGGTCCCGGTCGGCGGTGAGGACCTCGACCGCATCCAGGGCGGCATGCGCCTGGTGCGGGCCACGGGCACGGAGGACTTCGTGACCGTGGCCGGCGGCGAGGAGACGGTGGAGCACCCCGACGCGGGGGAAGTGGTGTGGTGCGACGACGCCGGTGTGACCTGCCGCCGCTGGAACTGGCGCCAGGGACCGCGCACCCGGCTCACCGAGGGGACGACCTCGGCCATCTTCCTGCTGGAGGGCATGGCGCCGATGCCGGTGGCCGAGGTGGAGGCCGCCGCGGCGGAACTCGCCGGACTGCTGGAGAAGTTCAGCCCCGGCGCCGACATCGACGTACGCGCTCCCTGGTCCGCCGCCTGAGCCGCGGACGCCCGGGCGTCAGTGCGCCTCGGCCGCCCGCACCTGCTCCGGCGTCGGGGCCGTGCCGCCGAGGTGGGCGGGCATCCACCAGGTGTCGTCCGGGCCCTTCGGGCGTACGGGGTAGGCACGCTGGGCGGCCTCCAGCAGTTCCTGGACGCGCTCGCGCAGCTGGCGAGTGATCGCCCCCGCGTACTTGTCGCGTGAGGCCTCGATCGCCTCGCCGACCCGGATCGTGATGGGGATGTGGCTGCGCTTGAAGTTGCGCGGCTGGCCCTTGGTCCACAGCCGCTGCGTGCCCCACACCGCCATCGGGATCAGCGGGACGCCGGCCTCCTGCGCCAGGCGCGCCGCGCCCGACTTGAAGCTCTTGAGCGTGAACGACTGCGAGATCGTGGCCTCCGGGAAGACCCCGACGATCTCGCCCGACCGCAGCGAGTCCAGGGCGTGCGCGTAGGCCGCCTCGCCCTGCTTGCGGTCGACGGGGATGTGCTTCATGCCGCGCATCAGCGGACCCGAGATCCGGTGCCGGAAGACGGACTCCTTGGCCATGAAGCGCACGAGACGTTTCTGCGGCAGCGCCGCCAGGCCGTTGAAGACGAAGTCCAGGTAGCTGATGTGGTTGCTCACCAGTACGGCGCCGCCCGAGCGCGGGATGTTCTCCGAACCCTGACAGTCGATCTTGAGGTCCCACACCTTGAACAGCGTGCGGGCGAAGCCGACGACGGGACGGTAGACGAGCTCTGCCATGGGCGGTTCGGACCCTTCCTGCTCTGCCTGGGAAGGGATTCCCAGCGGACAAGTTACGCAGCCGTAGGTTTACGGGCTTGTCGCAGATCGTGCCCCAAGAACGGCCGGGTAGCCAGTCCTCGTGCCCGTGGGAGAGGAGATTCTCGTCACGTGGCCCCGGACCCCACCTCGTGCTTTTACGCCCGCATTACCCCGCGCGCGTCGCCACACGCCGCACGAGCGGGTATGACCCGCGGCCCGGGGCCCGGGAATCTCCGCGGCCCCGGGAACGCTTGCAGCAGGTGATGACCGGACTGGTGGGTGTGTGTGGCGGTGCTCGCGGCGGCGAGCGCCGCCGGAGTGCCGCACAGGCGGCGGAGCGGGAGAGTGCGGTGCGCGGGCGGGACGAGGACAGGCGGCTCGGTGCGGCGGAACTGGGCGCGGAGCTCGGCGAGCGGGCCACGCTCGTGCAGTTCTCCAGCGCGTTCTGCGCGCCCTGCCGGTCCACCCGGCGCGTCCTCGGCGAGGTCGCCGGGCTGGTCCCGGGCGTGACCCACGTCGAGATCGACGCCGAGGCGCACCTGGACCTCGTACGGCGGCTGGACATCCTCAAGACCCCCACCGTGCTGGTCCTGGACGCCGAGGGCCGGGTGGTGCGGCGGGCCGTCGGGCAGCCGCGCAAGGCCGACGTGATCGCCGCGCTCGGGGAGGCGGTGTGAGGAGCGGGGCCGCGCCGGTGAGTCATCTCCCACATCACGGAACGAACTTGACTGCGCCGACCATTTATCGTCAGCCTGACCCCATGCCTGCGGACCTCCTCACCACGAGCGACCTCCTGCGCTCGGTCTTCCGGCGGCACGCGGCGGGCGTCGCCGTCATCACCGCCCGTGGCGATGCCGGTCCGGTGGGCTTCACCGCCACCTCCCTGACCTCCGTCTCCGCCGAGCCGCCCCTGCTCTCCTTCGGCATCGGCACCGGCGCCTCCAGCTGGCCGGCGATAGCCGAGGCCGATCACGTCGGCGTCCACGTCCTCGGTGAGCACCAGCGGGAACTCGCCGCCACCTTCGCCCGCAGCGGAGCCGACCGCTTCGGGGCGCCCACCGCCTGGCGGGACGGGCCCGAGGGCGTCCCCGTCCTGGACGGCGTCCTGGCCTGGCTGGTGGGCCGGGTCGTCGCGCGCGTCCCGGCCGGCGACCACCGCATCGTCATCGCCGAGGTCGTGCACGGCGACCCCACCGGGACCGGCCGCCCCCTCCTCTACCACCATGGGCGTTTCCACCGGCTGGGCGACTGAGCCGGGGCGTCCCCCGGGGCTGCGTGACCGTCGAGTTCCGGTTACGCTGCGTTGCGAAGGTCACAGTTCAAAGCGCTTGCTTAGCGGGAACGAACTCTGTGTACTGACGAGTAATATTTCGCTCGGAGCGTGGGTCGCCCCGACCGGGATCGGCCGCTTGAGGCGCCTATGCTGCCTGCAAGAGGCAGCCGAGAAATGACGATGCAGTAGGAGAGCCGGCGTGAGCTTGAGGATCGTTGTCACTGTGAAGTACGTGCCCGACGCCACTGGCGACCGGCACTTCGCCGATGACCTGACCGTCGACCGGGACGACGTGGACGGTCTGCTCTCCGAGCTCGACGAGTACGCGGTCGAGCAGGCGCTGCAGATCTCCGAGAACTCCGACGACGACGTGGAGATCACCGTCCTGACGGTGGGCCCCGAGGACGCCAAGGACGCCCTGCGCAAGGCGCTGTCCATGGGCGCCGACAAGGCCATCCACGTCGAGGACGACGACATCCACGGCACCGACGCCATCGGCACCTCCCTGATCCTGGCCAAGGCGATCGAGAAGGCCGGCTACGACCTGGTCATCTCCGGCATGGCCTCCACCGACGGCACCATGGGCGTCGTCCCGGCGCTGCTCGCCGAGCGCCTGGGCGTCCCGCAGGTCACCCTGCTCTCCGAGGTCTCGGTCGAGGACGGCACGGTCAAGGGCCGCCGCGACGGCGACGCCGCCTCCGAGAGCCTGGAGGCCTCCCTGCCGGCGGTCGTCTCCGTGACCGACCAGTCGGGCGAGGCCCGCTACCCCTCCTTCAAGGGCATCATGGCGGCCAAGAAGAAGCCGGTGGAGTCCTGGGACCTGTCCGACCTCGACATCGAGGCGGAGGAGGTCGGCCTGGAGGGCGCCTACACGGCCGTCGACGGCGCGGCCGAGCGCCCGGCCCGTACCGCGGGCACGATCGTCAAGGACGAGGGCGAGGGCGGCAAGCAGCTCGCCGAGTTCCTCGCGGCCCAGAAGTTCATCTGAGCCCGATCGCCGACCGTCCCTCATCTTTCGCAAGCAGGAGAGAAGAAGTCCCATGGCTGAAGTTCTCGTCTACGTCGACCACGTGGACGGTGCCGTCCGCAAGCCCACGCTGGAGCTGCTGACCCTCGCCCGCCGCATCGGCGAGCCCGTCGCCGTCGCGCTGGGAGGCGGCGCCGCCGACACCGCCGCCGCGCTCGCCGAGCACGGCGCCGTCAAGGTCCTCACCCACGAGGCCGCCGAGTACGCCGACTACCTGGTCGTGCCGAAGGTCGACGCCCTTCAGGCCGCGCACGAGGCCGTCTCCCCGGCCGCCGTGCTGGTCCCGTCCTCCGCCGAGGGCAAGGAGATCGCCGCCCGCCTGGCGCTGCGCCTGGGCTCCGGCATCATCACCGACGCCGTCGACCTCGAGGCCGGCGACGAGGGCCCGGTGGCCACCCAGTCGGTGTTCGCCGCGTCCTACACCACCAAGTCCCGTGTCTCCAAGGGCACCCCGGTCATCACGGTCAAGCCCAACAGCGCCGCCGTCGAGGCCGCCCCGGCCGCCGGCACCGTCGAGGCCCTGGACGTGACCTTCTCCGCGCAGGCCACCGGCACCAAGGTCACCGGCCGCACGCCGCGTGAGTCCACGGGCCGCCCGGAGCTGACCGAGGCCGCGATCGTGGTCTCCGGCGGCCGTGGCGTCAACGGCGCGGAGAACTTCGCGATCATCGAGGCGCTCGCCGACTCCCTCGGCGCGGCCGTCGGGGCCTCGCGTGCCGCGGTGGACGCCGGCTGGTACCCGCACACCAACCAGGTCGGCCAGACCGGCAAGTCCGTCTCGCCGCAGCTGTACATCGCCTCCGGCATCTCCGGCGCGATCCAGCACCGCGCCGGTATGCAGACCTCGAAGACGATCGTGGCGATCAACAAGGACGCCGAGGCCCCGATCTTCGACCTCGTCGACTACGGCGTCGTCGGCGACCTCTTCGACGTCGTCCCGGCCCTGACCGAGGAGATCAAGGCCCGCAAGGGCTGATCGACCCGGCTGCCCGAAGGCCCCCGCGACCGTGCCAACGGCCGCGGGGGCTCTTCTCATCCCAGGGTCATCGAGGCCTGCACCGGCAGATGGTCGCTCGGGTACGTCCCGTCCAGGCTGAAGGTGTTCATCCGGGCCCAGTGCGTGGTCACCCCGGGGGTGGTGAGGATCCAGTCGATGCGCCGCCCGCCGGGCCGGGGCTGCCGGTAGCCGTGGTGCGTCCCGTACGCGGGACCCCGCGAGGCCGCCGCGTCCCAGGCGTCCACCAGCCCGATGTCCAGCATGAGGTCGTACACCCGGTTGTGGTGGGCGTCCGCGTTGAAGTCGCCGGTGACGACGACGGGCAACGACCGGTCCCACCCGGCGATCGTCTCGCCGATGAGCTCCGCCGAGCGCTCCCGGGCGTACTGGCTGACGCTGTCCAGGTGGGTGTTGAGGACGTAGAACTCCCGGCCGCCACGGGCGAGATCGGCGAAACGGACCCAGGTCACCATGCGCAGCCAGTCCGCGCCCCAGGTGTTCGAGGCGATCGTGTACGGGGTATCGGAGAGCCAGAAGTGGTCGAACTCGACCGGGTCGAGTCTGCGCGTGTCGTAGAAGACCGCCATGAACTCGTCCTTGCTGCCGCCCCCGCGCCCGACGCCGATCCAGTCGTAGTGCTCGCCGAGGTCCGTCCGGATCGCGCGCACCTGCCGGTAGAGCCCCTCCTGGGTGCCGATCACGTGCGGTCGCTCGTCTCGCAGCAGTTCCCGCATCACCGGCCGGCGCACGGACCAGCGCGGTGTGTCGTCGACGTCGGTCCCGAAGCGCACGTTGAACGTCATGACGTTCAGGGCGCCCGCGTGCTCCCCGGCGGTGGCGGACTGGGTGGGGCCCGCGGTGGTGAGCAGCGGTCCCGCGACGGCGGCGGCCGCCGCCGCCTTGAGTCCGTGGCGGCGCGTCACTCCGGCCTCGTTCGGCACGTGATCTCCCTCCCTGCACGTCAGGATGAAGCTTGCCCGCTGAATACGGAAGATGAGGACGGGTCTGCGGCGACCGGAGCGAAAGGATGGGGAAACCGGCTCCACCACGGTGTTGACCAGGTCGAAGGTCGGCCGATAGCTTCGCTCTACGGATTGTTGATTCCGTACAGCGGAAAATGGGAGGGTCTCGGAATGGGTCAGGGCCAGCAGGAGAAGGTGGCGACGAGCCTCGCGGGTGCCGTCAGCGAGGAGATCAGCGCCTCCCTCGCCCCGGTCGACGCCGAACTGGAGCGCCGCTACCCCGGAGACCCCGGCACCCGTCAGCCCGTCCACACCGTCTACGTGCCCGGCGACGCCTTCGCCGCCGACACGATCCGCTCCTGGGGCGACCGGGCCCTCGCCGCCCTCGACGAACACGCCCCCGACGCCGCCTCCTTCGCCGCCGTCCTCGGCCTGCCCGAGGAACTCGCCGGGCCCGTCCACGCGCGCGTGCGTGCCAAGCTGGAGCGCGAGCCGGTCGAGGACCTGCGCGTCGACTTCGAGGACGGTTACGGCAACCGCCCCGACGCCGAGGAGGACCAGGACGCCGCCCGCGCCGCCCGGATCATCGCCGGGGCGTACGGCGGGGGCACCTCCCGGCCGGAGGCCGGGGGAGACACCACGGCCCCCTACACGGGCATCCGCATGAAGTGCATGGAAGCGCCCGTCCGCGCCCGGGGCATCCGCACCCTCGACATCTTCCTCACCGGCCTGATGGAGGCCGGCGGCCTGCCCCCCGGGCTGGTGCTCACCCTGCCGAAGGTGACCTACGCCGAGCAGGTCACCGCCATGGCCCGCCTGCTGGACGCCTTCGAGAAGACCCACGGCCTGGAGCCCGGCCGGATCGGCTTCGAGATCCAGATCGAGACCAGCCAGTCGATCCTCGCCGCCGACGGCACCGCCACCGTCGCCCGCATGATCCAGGCCGCCGAGGGCCGCGCCACCGGGCTGCACTACGGCACCTTCGACTACAGCGCCTGCCTCGGCGTCTCCGCCGCCCACCAGGCGAGCGACCATCCCGCCGCCGACCACGCCAAGGCCGTCATGCAGGTCGCCGCGGCCGGCACCGGCGTACGGGTCTCCGACGGCTCCACCAACGTCCTGCCCGTCGGCCCCACCGAGAAGGTGCACGCGGCCTGGCGCCTGCACTACGGCCTCACCCGCCGCGCCCTGGCCCGCGCCTACTACCAGGGCTGGGACATGCACCCCGGCCACCTCCCGACCCGCTACGCGGCCGTCTTCGCCTTCTACCGCGAGGGCTTCGAGCAGGCCGCCGCGCGCCTCGCCCGCTACGCCAACCGCACCGCGGGCGACGTCATGGACGAACCCGCCACCGCCAAGGCCCTCGGCGGCTACCTGCTGCGTGGCCTGGACTGCGGCGCCCTCGACATCGGCGAGGTCGCCCGGCTCACCGGCCTGACTCGGGCCGAACTGGAGGGCTTCGCGGCGCCCCGGCGAGGGGACCTGACGGCGTCCGCCTGAGAGTGCGCCCCAGCGGCACGTACCGGCCCTGTCACATCCCTCACCACGGGGCTGATCGCCGTCACCGCCGCCCCGTAGTCTGTACGCCACGTACGGACGGGTGAGCGGATCCGGTGGGGTCACGGGAACGGGGCAGCGGTGTCAACGGGGGAGCACGGGCAGGCGGACGGGACCGGTCGGCTGCTGGCGGGCAGGTACCGCGTCACGGCCCAGCTGGGCCGCGGCGGCATGGGCGTCGTCTGGAAGGCCGTCGACGAGGTCCTGGGCCGTGAGGTCGCGGTCAAGGAACTGCGCACCTACACCGACGCGGCCGGTCCCGAACTGGCCGGTCTCCAGCTGCGGATGCAGCGGGAGGCGCGTGCGGCGGCCCGCGTCCGCCACCCCGGGGTGGTCTGCGTGCACGACATCGCCGAGGTCGACGGACGCCCGCTCATCGTCATGGAACTGGTCGACGGGCCGTCCCTGGACGACGTCCTGCGCGACCGCGGCACGCTGGACCCGCACGAGGCCGCCGGGATCGGCGCGAAGGTCATGGAGGCACTGGCCGCCGCCCACCGGGTGGGCGTCCTCCACCGGGACGTCAAGCCCGGCAACATCCTGCTCGACCGCTCGGGCCGGGTCGTCCTGACGGACTTCGGCATCGCCACCATGGACGACCCGGGCGACGGCTCGGCCACGCACCTCACCCGCAGCGGCGAACTCGTCGGCTCCCTGGACTACCTGGCCCCCGAGCGGGCCCAGGGGGCCGATCCGGGTCCCGCCTCCGACATCTGGGCCCTGGGTGCCACGCTGTACGCGGCCGTCGAGGGCTCCTCGCCCTTCCGCCGCACCTCCACGTTCTCCACGCTCACCGCGATCGTCACCGAGCCGCTGCCCGAGCCGCGCCGCGCCGGCCCGCTCGCCCCGGTCCTGCGGCGCCTGATGGACAAGCGCCCCGAGGCCCGCCCCGGGGCCGACGAGGCCCGGGCGCTGCTCAGCACGGTGGCGGACTCGGGCGGCACCGACACGCCGACGTCGACGCTGCGCGGTCCCGCGGCCCCGGCCCCGGTCCCGCGCCCGGAGACGGAGCGCAGTGTGCCGTCCGTTCCGCCCGGGTTCGGACCACCGCAGCACCTTGACCAGTCGCAGGGCCCGGACGGGCAGAAGAACCCGGACACGCCCGGCCCCGGCACGGCCGCGGCCTTCGTGGCGGCCGGGGGAGCGGGCGAGCCGGGACAGGGCACCCCGGGTGCCGGTTCGCAGGGGGCCTCGGGTGCCGGTTTCCCGGGCGGCACGGGTCCCGGTTCCCGGGGGCCGCAGGCCGGGGCGTCGCACGCCGGATCGGCGGGTGCCGGTTCGGCGGGTGCCGGTTCGGCGGGTGCCGGTTCGCACGGGGCGGGCGCCGGTTTCCCGGGCGCCATGGGGCCCGGCCCGCAGACGGCGGGTCCGCACGGCACGGGTCCCGGCACCCCGGGTTCCGGCCCGGCCGGCGCGAGCGGCACCGCCCCCACCGGCCCGGTGAACGCCGCCCCGACCGGCCCGGTGAACCCCGGTCGCGGACCCCGCAGCGGGAAGACCCGCACCCTCCTCGCCGCCGCGGCCGTCACCGTCGTCCTCGCGGCGGCCGGCACCACCGTCGCCCTGCTCGGGGAGGGGGACGGGGACGGCACGGCCCCGCACGCGCGGACCGACGCGGCGGGCGCCGCGGCCTCCGAGCCCGGACGCACCGACGACGGCTCCAACGCCCCGAGTCCCACGCGGCAGGCCGACGACAGGAGCGAGGACGAGGGCAAGGACCCGTCCGCGAAACCGGAGGACGAGAAGGAGCCCGAGCCCTCCGGCCGGCCCTCCACCTCCGCCCCCGCCAAGTCCGCGGGCGGCGGGAACGGGAGCACCGACGGCGGCACCTCCACGGGAGGATCCGGCGCGGGCGCCACCGGCGGCGGTTCCGGCAGCGGCGGCACGGCCACCGGGGCCCCGGCCTGCCACGCCATCGGCGGCGGCAAGTACAACTGCCAGGTCTGGAAGACCGCCGACTCCTACACCGCCTCCGGCACCAAGGCGGGCATCCTCAACGCCGGTACCAACTACTTCTACTGCCAGCAGAATTTGGGCCGCCGCGAGACGTACGGCGAGTGGACCAACGTCTGGTGGGCGAAGACCGACGACGACAGCGGCAACACGGACGTCTGGGTCAGCGACGTCTACGTCAAGGGCGGTGACAACGACGGGCCCGTCCCCGGGCTCCCGCTGTGCTGACGGCGCGCCGACGCCGCCGCGTACCGCTCCAGCCCGGAGGCCGTCACCAGCTTCTCCTCGACGAACAGCCGCGTACCCCGCTCGCACAGCCGCCGGTCGGCACGGGCCTGCGCGCAGAACTCCTCGGGGACGACGCCGAACAGCTCCCGCAGGCGCGGCAGCGCGACGAGCAGGTCGGTGAGCAGCTCACGCTGACCGGGGTGGGTGCGCGGCGCGCCCGTCCCGTCGTGCAGCACGCCGTGCCGGTTGACGTAGGCGTGCGCGCCGGGCAGCCGCGTGCCGTCCGCCAGGTCGATCCGTACGTCGGGCGCGGGCAGCCAGGCCCGGTCGAAGTTGCCGCCCGGTACCAGCGCGCCCTCACTCGCGTCGATCACCGCGAGCTGCTCGGCGTCCGGCCAGAGCACGAACAGCGCGCGCACGGTGTCCGGGGCGGCGACCGGAGAGGCCGACACGTACCCCATGCGGCTCACGTGCGCGGAGACTCCGGTGTCGAGACCGGTCACCCGGGCCTTCACCATCGGCAGCGGCGTGCTGATCCCGAACTCCCGCATCTTGTGCCGCAACTGGCCGGGGGAAGCGTTGGAGCCGACGGCGAGGAGGGGCGTGCGGTCGTCGTACACCAGCCGTCCGGTGGGCAGGAAGCGGTCCCCGTCGAGGATCCCCGAGTCGGCGGGCCACACGCCCGGATACAGCAGGGGGTGCTCGCGCGGCGCCTCGGCGAGGCCGAGGGCCGTCAGCGTCCGTTCCACGCGACGGGGCATGGGCCGCTCAGGCCGCCGGGGGGATCTCGCCCGAGCCGCGGGTGATCAGCCGGGTCGGCAGCTCGATGCGCTCGGGCGTGACCGGGCTGCCGTCCAGCTGCCGGAAGAGACGTTCCGCCGCGGTGCGGCCGATGTGCGCCGCGTCCTGGGCGACGACCGTGACGCCCGGCTGCAGCAGGTCGGCCAGCTCGATGTCGTCGAAGCCGACGAGGGCGACCCGCCGGGTCTGCTCGGCGAGCACCCGGATCACGGTGACCGTCACCCGGTTGTTGCCCGCGAAGACCGCGGTGACCGGGTCCGGGCCCGACAGCATCTCCTCGGCGGCCCTGCGCACCCGCTCGGGGTCGGTGACACCGAGGGACATCCAGGAGTCCGCCACCGGTATGCCCGCGTCCTCCATCGCGGCCCGGTAGCCGCGCAGCCGCTCGGCGGCGGTGTGGATGCGGGGCATGTCGCCGATGAAGCCGATCCGGCGGTGCCCGTGCGCGATGAGGTGGGCCACGCCGTCGCGGGCCCCGCCGAAGTTGTCCGACAGCACCACGTCGGCGTCGATGTGGCCGGCCGGCCGGTCCACGAACACCGTGGCGACGCCCGCCCTGAGCTCCGGCTCCAGGTACCGGTGGTCGTCCCCGGCCGGGATCACCACCAGCCCGTCCACCCGGCGCGCGCACAGCGCCAGCACCAGCTCCTGCTCGCGCTCCGGGTCCTCCGCGCTGGAGCCGTTGATCAGCAGGGCGCCGTGCGCGCGGGCCACCTCCTCGACCGACCGGCTCAGCGGCCCGTAGAACGGGTCGGCCAGGTCCTCCAAAACCAGGCCGATGCTCGCCGTGCGGCCCTTGCGCAGCACCCGCGCGCTGTCGTTGCGGCGGAAACCGAGGGCGTCGATGGCCTCCTGGACCCGTCGTTCCGTCTCCGGCGTGACCCCCGGCTCGCCGTTCACGACCCGCGAGACCGTCTTCAGGCCGACCCCGGCACGGGCGGCGACGTCCTTCATCGTCGGACGGTTGCCGTAGCGCGGTGCGGATCGGAGGTGGGTCTGGGGCACGGTGCGGTGTCCTGTCCTGTCGTCCACGGGGATGCGTCGGTCCTGGGTTTGTATGAGGATGTGGCGTCGAGCATAGAGCCTGGACAACGTTGTCAGGCTCGGGGGAGACTGTCCACCGCGAACTCCGGGCCGGTGCATCGCCGCCGACCGGTCCGCGGTTTGCCCTGCGCGACGGCTTTTCACGGCGTTTTTCTCATGGTTGACGGGGAGATCCGACACTGATGCACACCGACCTCGTGGCCGCGCTCGACATCGGCGGCACCAAGATCGCCGGCGCCCTGGTGGACAGCGACGGCCGCATCCTGGCACGTGCCCAGCGGCCGACGCCCGCCCGGGAGGACGGCGACACCGTGATGCGGGCGGTGGAACAGGTGCTCGGCGAGCTCAACGCGTCACCGCTGTGGCAGCGCGCCACGGCCGTCGGCATCGGCAGCGCCGGACCCGTGGACGCCTCGGCCGGGACGGTCAGCCCGGTGAACGTGCCCGGCTGGCGCGACTACCCCCTCGTCGCCCGGGTCCGGGCCGCGGCCGGGGACCTGCCCGTGGAGCTCATCGGCGACGGCGTGGCGATCACGGCGGCCGAACACTGGCAGGGCGCCGCCCGTGGCCACGACAACGCGCTGTGCATGGTGGTCTCCACGGGCGTCGGCGGCGGTCTGGTGCTCGGCGGGCGGCTGCACCCCGGGCCCACCGGCAACGCCGGCCACATCGGGCACATCAGCGTCGACCTCGACGGCGACCTGTGCCCCTGCGGCTCGCACGGCTGCGTGGAGCGCATCGCCAGCGGCCCCAACATCGCCCGGCGCGCCCTGGAGAACGGCTGGCGGCCCGGCCCGGACGGTGACACCAGCGCCGCCGCGGTGGCCGCCGCCGCCCGGTCCGGTGACCCGGTCGCCGTCGCCTCCTTCGAGCGCGCCGCCCAGGCGCTGGCCGCCGGGATCGCCGCCACCGCCACCCTCGTGGAGATCGACGTCGTGGTCATCGGCGGGGGCGTGGGCAAGGCGGGCGACATCCTCTTCACGCCGCTGCGGACGGCTCTGCGCTCCTACGCGACCCTGTCCTTCGTCCGGCACCTCACCGTGGCACCGGCCCAGATGGGCACGGACGCGGGCCTGGTGGGCGCGGCGGCGGCGGCGCTGACCCGGCGGACGGACCCCGCGGCCGCGGGGGTGTGAGACCGGCAAAAACGTTCAGGCGCCGGGAGCGGGCTGTCCCGAACGCCGACCGCGTGTCGGTGCCGTGTGACACGATCGCGCATGTGAGCAGCAGCAGACCCGCCTCGGCGCAGCGGCTGAGCGACCTCGCCCGGCTGCGCCGGGTCAAGGACCGGATCGACCGGGAGTACGCGCAGCCGCTCGACGTGGAGGCGCTGGCACGGGGGGTGCACATGTCGGCCGGGCATCTCAGCCGCGCGTTCCGCCAGGCGTACGGCGAGTCGCCGTACAGCTACCTCATGACCCGGCGCATCGAGCGCGCGATGGCGCTGCTGCGCCGGGGAGACCTCAGCGTCACGGAGGTGTGCTTCGAGGTCGGATGCTCCTCGCTGGGCACCTTCAGCACCCGCTTCACCGAGCTGGTCGGCATGCCCCCCAGCGCCTACCGGCGACAGGCGGCGCGCGCCACCGCCGGGATCCCGTCCTGCGTCGCCAAGCAGGTCACCAGACCGGTCAGGAATCGAGAAGCGCCCGCCGCGGGCCGAAACTAGCGTGAAGGCCATGGACCTCACCATTCACGCCAGCTTCCTCCCGCACGACGACCCGGACGCCGCCCTGGCGTTCTACCGCGACATCCTCGGCTTCGAAGTGCGGGGCGACGTCGGGTACGAGGGCATGCGCTGGATCACGGTCGGCCCCGCCGGCCAGCCCGGCACCAACCTCGTGCTGCACCCGCCGGCCGCCGACCCGGGCGTCACCGACGACGAGCGCCGCACCATCACCGAGATGATGGCCAAGGGCACCTACGCCAGCATCGTCCTGTCCACCGCCGACGTCGACGGCGTCTTCGAGCGGTTGCAGGCGAGCGACGCCGAGGTGGTGCAGGAACCGGTGGACCAGCCCTACGGCGTCCGCGACTGCGCCTTCCGCGACCCCGCGGGCAACATGGTCCGCATCCAGCAGCTCAAGGGCCGGTAACGGCCCCCACCGTACGCACCCCCGCGCCGCGCCCGCCGAGGGGCCGGCGCGGGGGAGGAGATCGTCCCAGCGCGGCAGCCCCGCCCGACAGATGGAGCCACCATGAGCAAGGCCACGACGACGGACAGACGGTCGCCCGGGCCGCACCTCGCCGACAGCCATGACGTGATCCGCGTGCACGGCGCGCGCGAGAACAACCTCAAGGACGTCAGCATCGAGATCCCGAAACGCCGGCTGACGGTCTTCACCGGAGTCTCCGGCTCGGGCAAGAGCTCCTTGGTGTTCGACACGATCGCGGCGGAGTCGCAGCGGCTGATCAACGAGACCTACAGCGCCTTCCTGCAGGGCTTCATGCCCAACCGGGCCAGGCCCGAGGTCGACCTGCTGGACGGCCTGACCACCGCCATCGCCGTCGACCAGCAGCGCATGGGCGGTGATCCCCGCTCCACGGTCGGCACCGCCACCGACGCCAACGCGATGCTGCGGATCCTCTTCAGCCGCCTCGCCGAGCCGCACATCGGCCCGCCCAGCGCGTACTCGTTCAACACCGCCTCCGTCAGCGCCTCCGGCGGCATCCGGGTCGACCGCGGAGCCGAGAAGACCAGGACGGTGAAGGCGACCTTCTCCCGCACCGGCGGCATGTGCACCCGCTGCGAGGGCCGCGGCAAGGTCTCCGACATCGACCTCACCCAGCTCTACGACGACTCCAAGTCCATCGCCGAGGGCGCGTTCACCATCCCGGGCTGGAAGTCCGACAACGTCTGGACCGTCGGCCTGTACGCCCAGTCCGGCTTCCTCGACCCGAACAAGCCGATCCGCCGGTTCACCAAGAAGGAGATGCACGACTTCCTCTACGGCGAGCCGACCAAGGTCAAGGTCAACGGCGTCAACCTCACCTATGAGGGCCTGATCCCGAAAATCCAGAAATCGTTCCTGTCCAAGGACAAGGAGGCGATGCAGCCGCACATCCGGGCGTTCGTGGAGCGGGCGGTCACCTTCACCACCTGCCCCGAGTGCGACGGCACCCGCCTGACCGAGGCGGCCCGCTCGTCCCGGATCGGCAAGGTCAGCATCGCCGACGCCTGCGCCATGGAGATCAGGGACCTGGCCGAGTGGGTGCGGGGCCTGGCCGAGCCGTCGGTGGCGCCGCTGCTCACCGCGTTGCAGGGCACCCTCGACTCCTTCGTGGAGATCGGTCTCGGCTACCTCTCGCTGGACCGGCCGGCGGGCACGCTCTCGGGCGGCGAGGCGCAGCGCGTGAAGATGATCCGCCACCTCGGCTCCTCGCTCACGGACGTCACCTACGTCTTCGACGAGCCCACCATCGGTCTGCACCCGCACGACATCCAGCGGATGAACGACCTGCTGCTGCGGCTGCGGGACAAGGGCAACACGGTCCTCGTCGTGGAGCACAAGCCGGAGACGATCGCGATCGCCGACCACGTCGTCGACCTGGGGCCCGGCGCCGGGACGGCCGGCGGCACCGTCTGCTTCGAGGGCACGGTCGAAGGGCTGCGGGCCGCCGACACGGTCACCGGCCGGCACCTCGACGACCGGGCCCGGCTCAAGGACACGGTCCGCGAGCCCGCCGGGGCGCTGGAGATCCGCGGCGCCTCCGCCAACAACCTGCGGGACGTCGACGTCGACATCCCCCTCGGGGTGCTCACCGTGGTCACCGGTGTGGCCGGCTCGGGCAAGAGCTCGCTGCTGCACGGATCGATCCCGGCCGACGCGGGCGTGATCTCCGTGGACCAGAGCCCGATCAAGGGCTCGCGCCGCAGCAACCCGGCGACGTACACCGGGCTCGCCGACCCGATCCGCAAGGCCTTCGCCAAGGCCAACGGCGTCAAGCCGGCCCTGTTCAGCGCCAACTCCGAGGGCGCCTGCCCCACGTGCAACGGCGCCGGTGTCATCTACGTCGACCTGGGCATGATGGCCGGCGTCGACACCCCGTGCGAGGACTGCGAGGGCAAGCGGTTCCAGGCCTCGGTGCTGGAGTACCACCTCGGCGGCCGCGACATCAGCGAGGTGCTCGCGATGCCGGTGACCGAGGCGGAGGAGTTCTTCGGCAGCGGCGAGGCCCGCACCCCGGCCGCGCACCGGATCCTGGAGCGGCTCTCCGACGTCGGGCTCGGCTACCTCACCCTCGGCCAGCCGCTCACCACGCTCTCCGGCGGCGAGCGGCAGCGGCTGAAGCTGGCCACGCACATGGCCGACAAGGGCGGCGTCTACGTGCTCGACGAGCCGACCACCGGCCTGCACCTCGCGGACGTGGAGCAACTGCTGGGCCTGCTCGACCGGCTGGTCGACTCCGGCAAGTCGGTGATCGTCATCGAGCACCACCAGGCGGTCATGGCGCACGCCGACTGGATCATCGATCTCGGCCCCGGCGCCGGTCACGACGGCGGCCGGATCGTCTTCGAGGGCACCCCGGCCGACCTGGTCGCGGACCGTTCCACACTGACGGGGCAGCACCTGGCGGCATACGTGGGCGCCTGACGAGAATCCGGGGCCCCGCCGGTGGCGCGCTCGCCGGCTGCTTCATCCGGAGCTCCGACCGACGGGACTCCTGTCCGGCCCGGGTGCGAACGCCGGGCGGGGGTCTCCGCCGGGCTGCTCGAGCGTCGGTCGGGCGTGCTGTCGTGCCGGGGTTGCGAGGTGCCGACCGGGTGGGGGCGTCTGGCTCCGTCGCGCCGGGGTCGCGGGGCGCCGACCGGGTGGGGTCCCAGGCTCCGTCCTGCCGGGGGTTGGAGGGTTCGGGCGGGGGCGGCGTCCGTGGGGTTCCGACTCGTGGCCGGCTGGGGGCCTCGCGGGCTTCCGGGGTGCGCGGGGCGGGGAATCCCGCTGGGTGTCCGGGGCGTCGGGTGGGCGTCCCGCCGAGATGCGGAGTCGGCCGCGGGGCCTTGCGCCCAGGTTGTGCACTGCCGCCGGCAACCCCGGTCCGCCGCTGTCGCTCCTGCGTTTCCCGCAAGCGCGCGGCGCGGTCCGGCCCGGCGGTCCGGGCCGGCCGGGGGGCGGCCCGGCAGCCGCCGTTCGTCGCGGTGGTCGTGGCGTGGTCGCCGTCCCCGCAGGGTCGGCCGAACGGCCCCCTCCGGGGAGCGTTGGGGGCCGCCCCCGCGCACCCTGGTGGCATGGCGTCCGTGAAACCCGTCGTGGTCTACCCGCCCGCCGCGGACGGCGGGCGGCGGGTCCGTGTGGACGACCAGTTCCTCGGTATCGCCTACGGGCTGCTGGACGTCGCGGAGTTCCTGCGGCGCGCGGGGATCGAGGACGCGGACGACGCGTACGTGGCGGCGTCGGGGCTGATCGAGTGGCGCGGCGGCGGCCCCGGCAGCTGGGGAGCCGACTCCGAGGACGACCGGGCCTGAACGCGTTCATCGCCCGGCCGGACGCGCCCGCGTGACCCCGGGGCGGGTCCGGCCGTTGTGCGGGGCATGAAGAAGCGCAGCATGCTCGCCATCGCCTCCCTCGCCACCGGCTTCGTCGTCGCGGCGGTCACCCCGTCCCACGCGCTCACGGAGAACCTGGGCACCCTCAGTGTGGACGACACCCTCAAGACGCTCGACAAGACCGTCATCGCCAAGGACAGCCTGTCCCTGGACCGGGAGGACGGCAGCAAGAAGAAGAAGGGCTGACGGGCCCCGGGTCACGGCGCCGGCGCTCCCGCACGCGGGGGCGCCGGCGCCGTCGTCATGCGCCCTCAACTGGGGCTGGTTTCCGTGGCAGGGTGGAGCGGGCAAGCCTCATGGGGCCAACAGAAGAGGGGGACCTGTGACCGTCGTCTGGATCAACGGCGCGTTCGGTGCGGGGAAGACCACCACCGCACAGGAACTGATCGAACTGATCCCGAACAGCACGCTCTTCGACCCCGAGGTCATCGGCGGAGCGCTCCGGTACCTGCTGCCGCCGAAACACCTAGCCGAGGTCGGCGACTTCCAGGACCTGCCGATCTGGCGGCGGCTGGTGATCGACACGGCCGCCGCGATGCTCGCCGAGCTCGGCGGGACCCTCGTGGTCCCCATGACCCTGCTGCGCCAGGAGTACCGCGACGAGATCTTCGGTGGGCTGGCCGCGCGCAGGATCGCCGTCAGCCACATCCTGCTCGCCCCGGCCGAAACGATACTGCGGGAGCGCATAGCGGGCCGTGGGCTACCGCCCGACCTGCCCGACGGCGAGATGCGAATACGCCGGTGGTCCTTCGACCACATCGAGCCCTACCGCGCCGCCCTCGCCTCCTGGCTCACCGCCGACGCCCACCCCGTCGACACCAGCGACCTCACCCCGTACCAGGCCGCCGCCCGTATCGCCGAGGCCCTGAACAGCGGCTCCGTGCCCGTCTGCGACATCGTCCAGACACCCGAGCCCACCGCCGAGACGCTCGCCGCCGGTGTGCTCCTCTTCGACGAACACGACCGCGTGCTCCTCGTCGACCCCACCTACAAGGCCGGCTGGGAATTCCCCGGCGGTGTCGTCGAACCGGGTGAGGCGCCCGCCCGCGCCGGGATGCGCGAGGTCGCCGAGGAGACCGGCATCCACCTCGACGAGGTGCCCGGTCTGCTCGTCGTCGACTGGGAACGCCCCGTGCCCCCCGGCTTCGGCGGACTGCGCCTGCTGTTCGACGGCGGCCGGCTCGACTCGGCGGAGGCCGGTGAGGTGCTGCTGCCCGGCCCGGAGCTGCGCGACTGGCGGTTCGTCACCGAGGAGGAAGCCGCCGAACTGCTGCCGCCCGTGCGCTACGAGCGCCTGCGCTGGGCTCTGCGGGCGCGTGAGCGCGGAGCGGCGTTCTACCTGGAAGCCGGAGTCCCGGTCGGCTGACCGCGGCCGCCCGCCCGCGCCCTTTACCCGGCCCGGGGGATTCCGAGGGAAAGGCGGGAGAAAACGCCGCCGGAGCCGCTCCTAAGCGATTCCCAAGGAATCTCCCGCACTCCGCCACGCGGCGGGTCAGCACATTCCCCGTTTTCGTCAACACTTTCCCAGGACCGCAAACACTCCCTATTCCGGCCCCTGCGCGGCTTGACCGGACTCGCACGGCATTGCGAAAGTCCGCAGAGTCTCACGGCGGTAGTTTCCACCGCCACCCACTTTCCTTGCCCCAGGGGCAGATCCGGGATGTCCGTACGATGACCACGCACCACCAGCCGGTCGACACCGGCGGCGGCACCGCGCTGCCGGCCGAGCCGTCGACGCAGGACTCCAGACCCGGCGGCACGGTCGTCGCCGGCCGCTCACCGGCCCGGACGGCCTGGAAGCGCATCAGGCGGGACAAGGTGACCCTGGCCGCCCTGGTGGCCACCCTCCTGTTCATCGCCGTCGCCCTGCTCGCGCCGGTCCTCACCGCGATGACCGGCTGGGGACCGATCACCCCCGACAACAAGGCGATCAACCCCGACACGGGCAACTTCCCCCGCGGTTCCCTGGGCGGCATCAGTGCCCAGCACCTGCTCGGTGTCGAACCGGGCACGGGCTACGACCTGTTCGCCCGGGTCGTCCACGGCCTGCGCACCTCCCTCTCCGTGGGGTTCGCCTCCGCCGTGCTGTCCACCGCCGTCGGAGTCGTGGCCGGACTCGCCGCCGGCTACTTCGGCGGCTGGGTCGACTCGCTGCTGTCGAGGGTCATGGACGTCATGCTGGCCTTCCCGCAGCTGCTGTTCATCATCGCGCTCACACCGGTGATCCAGAACGCCCTGCGGACCGACGGTCACGGCGGCACCGACGAGAACCTCCGCCTGCTCGTGCTGGTCCTCAACATCGCGGTGTTCGCCTGGGCGTACACCGCCCGGCTGGTGCGCGGACAGGTACTGTCCCTGCGCGAGCGGGAGTTCGTCGACGCGGCCCGGCTGATGAGCGCCGGACGGCGGCACATCCTCTTCCGGCAGCTGCTGCCCAACCTGTGGGCGCCGATCCTGATCTCCTTCGCCCTCGCCGTCCCGCAGAACATCACCACCGAGGCGGCCCTGTCGTACCTGGGCGTCGGCGTCATCCCGCCCAACCCCGACTGGGGCTCGCTGCTGTCGGACGCGTCCCAGTTCTTCCTCCAGGATCCGATGTACCTCTTCGTGCCCGGCGTCCTGCTCCTGCTGCTGGTCCTGGCGCTCAACCTCCTCGGGGACGGCGTCCGGGACGCCCTGGATCCCCGCGCCCGGCGCGGCTGACGAGCCACCCCCCGAGTGTCGGCCCGGCGGTCCCACGCACGGCCGCCGAGCCCGTAGCGAGAACGGAGTTTCCTCAATGACGCGCAACACGCGCAGATCGCCCGACACGCGCAGATCGCGCACGGTCGCTCTCACGGCCGCCGCCGTGCTGGTCGCCCTGGGGGCCACCGCATGCGGAGGGTCCTCCGGCAGCAGCGGCAGCGGCGCACCCGGCAAGGGCGGCACCCTGACCGTCCTGGACAAGGCGGACTTCGACCACCTCGACCCCCAGCGCGTCTACACGACCGAGGGTTCGAGCATGGACGAGGAGATCGTGCGCACCCTCACCGGCTGGGACGAGACGGGCTCGGCCCCCAAGCTGGTCGGCGACCTGGCCACCGACACCGGAACACCCTCCAAGGGCGCCACCGTGTGGACCTTCCACCTCCGGCACGGCGTCAGGTACCAGGACGGCACCGAGGTCACCGCACCCGACGTCAAGTACGGCGTCGAGCGGTTCTTCTCCTCCGACATCAGCGGCGGCCCGCCCTACGCGGCCCAGTGGCTCGTCGGCGGCGCCGCCTACAAGGGCCCGTACCACGGCGGGGAACTCCCCTCCATCCAGACGCCGGACAAGTACACGATCGTCTTCCACCTGAACCAGCCGGTGGCCGACTTCGACGAGACCACCGCGATGACCGGCTGGGCGGCCGTGCCCAAGGCCCACGACACCGGTTCGACGTACGACACCAAGGTCTGGGCCGACGGCCCGTACATGATCAAGTCGTACACCAGGAACAAGGAACTCGTCCTCACCCGCAACACGTACTGGTCCCAGTCGACCGACCCGATCCGGCAGCAGAACGTCGACGAGATGGACGTGAGGTTCGGCCAGGACGAGTCGGCCATCGACCAGCAGATCAAGGCGGACGCGGGCACCGCCCGAACGTCCCTCCAGCAGTGGCCGATCGCGGGCTCCGACCTCGCCCAGCTCGCCAACGACCCGGCCCTGAGGGACCGTTACTACAAGATCCCCGCGCCGGGCATCAACTACCTCGCCATCAACACCACCCGGGTGAAGGACCTGAAGGTCCGCCGGGCGATCGAGTACGCCGTCGACAAGACCACGGCCCGCGGCGCCTTCGGCGGCTCGGCCTACGGCGACTACGCCACGACGATGCTCAGCCCCGGCATCGGCGGCTACCGGAAGTTCGACCTGTACAGCGCCAACCCGGCCGGCAACCTCGCCAAGGCCCGGGAGCTGATGAGGCAGGCGGGCAACCCCAGGCCGGCCATGTCGATCGCCGTGGAGAACACCCCCACCCAGGAGCACTTCGCCGACGCCGTGAAGACCGCGCTGGAGCGCATCGGCATCCACGTCAACATCTCCCCGATCGACGCGGCCGACTACTTCAGCACCGTCGACAACACCAAGAACCAGTACGACCTGACCTGGGGCGACTGGATCGCGGACTGGCCGAACGCCTCCACGGTGCTGCCCACCCTCTTCGACGGCCGGCTGATCGAGAAGAACCCGCAGGCCAACCAGGACCTGTCCTACCTGAACGACCCGAAGGTCAACGCGCTGATCGACAAGGCCGCCAAGACGACCGACGTGGAGCGGCGCAACGCCACCTACGGGCAGATCGACCAGCGGATCCTCGAGGACGCCGCCGTGGTCCCCCTGATGTACATGAACTTCAGCGACATGTCCGGCTCCGAGGTCGGCGGGGTCATCCCCGACACGATCCTGGCCGAGCCGAGCCTGGTCCACGTCTACGTCAAGCACTGACGGACGCCACTCCACGCGCCCCGCCGGCGGCCCCGGCCGCCGGCGGGCCTCCCCCTCACGTCAGGTCCCGGCACCCATGTTTCGTTACCTCACCAGACGCCTCCTGGCAGCGGCCCTGATCATGCTGGTGATCACCACGATCACCTTCTTCGTCTTCTTCGCGCTGCCGTCCGACCCCGCGCTCCTGGCCTGCGGCAAGACCTGTTCCCCCTCCCGACTCGCGGAGATCAGGCACTCACTGGGCCTGGACCAGAGCTATCCGACCCAGTACTGGGAGTTCCTCAAGGGGCTGTTCGCCGGGCGCGACTTCGGCGACCAGAGCGTGCGCATCCACTGCGCGGCGCCCTGCCTCGGAGTCTCCTTCCAGACCGACACCCCCGTGCTGACCACCCTGCTGTCGGACTTCCCCGCTGACCTCTCCCTCGGACTGGGGGCCGCCGTGGCGTTCCTGCTGCTCGGTGTCGGCCTCGGCACCGTCGCGGCGGTACGCCGGGGCAGGGCCGCCGACAAGGCGGTGGTCGGACTGGCCCTGTTCGGCGTGTCGGTGCAGATCTACTTCATCGGCCTGCTCCTGCTGTACCTCTTCGTCGACAGGTTCCAGATCCTGCCGACGTCCGGCTACACCCCGATCACCGAGGACCCGGCCGGCTGGTTCCAGGGTCTGATCCTGCCGTGGACCACCCTGGTCATCGTCTACCTCGCCATGTACACCCGGCTGACCCGCTCCTCCATGCTGGAGGTCTTCGCCGAGGACTACATGCGCACCGCCCGCGCCAAGGGCCTGCCCGCCGCCACGGTCGTCCTCAAGCACGGGCTGCGGGCCGCCGTCACCCCGGTCATCACCATCTTCGGCATGGACGTCGGCTCCCTGATCGGCGGCTCCGCCGTCATCACCGAGTCGGTGTTCGGCATCAACGGCATCGGCAAGCTCGCGGTCGACTCCGTGCAGAACTCCGACCTGCCCGTCATCCTCGGCACCACGCTCTTCGCCGCGACGTTCGTCGTCCTCGCCAACGTGGTCGTCGACCTGGTGTACGGCCTCGTCGACCCGCGCGTGCGCCTCGCCTGAACCCTTCCCCGTCCTTGAGGAACACCCGTGTCCGTTCAGACCTCACCCCAGCCCGCGGACCCCGCGCCCGCCCCCGCACCCTTCCTCGACGTACGCGACCTGAGCGTGCGCTTCCCGACCGAGGACGGTCTCGTCAGATCCGTCGACGGCGTCTCCTTCACCCTGGACAAGGGCCGCACCCTGGGCATCGTCGGTGAGTCGGGTTCCGGCAAGTCGGTCACCTCACTGGCCCTGCTCGGCCTGCACAAGGGAACCCGCGCCCGGGTCGACGGCGAGATCTGGCTGGAAGGCAGGGAACTCGTCGGCCTGCCGGAGGCCGAGATGCGCGCCCTGCGCGGCCGCACCGTCTCCATGATCTTCCAGGACCCGCTGTCCGCGCTCCACCCCTTCTTCACCGTCGGCTCCCAGATCGCCGAGGCCTACCGCGTGCACCACGAGGTCTCCAGGAAGGAGGCCAGGGACCGCGCGGTGGAGATGCTCGGGCGGGTCGGCATCCCGCAGCCCGAGCGCCGGGTCCGGGACTACCCGCACCAGTTCTCCGGCGGCATGCGCCAGCGCGCCATGATCGCCATGTCCCTGGTCTGCGACCCCGCCCTGCTCATCGCCGACGAACCCACCACCGCCCTGGACGTCACCGTCCAGGCGCAGATCCTCGACCTGATCGGCGACCTGCGGGAGGAGTTCGGCTCCGCCGTCGTCATCATCACCCACGACCTCGGCGTGGTCTCCGACGTCGCCGACGACATCCTGGTGATGTACGGCGGCCGCCGCATCGAGTACGGCACCGCCCGCGACGTCCTCAAAAACCCCCAGCACCCCTACACCTGGGGCCTGCTGCGGTCGATGCCACACCTCACCGGCGACGTCGGCGAGCGGCTCGACCCGATCCCCGGCACCCCGCCGAGTCTGATCAACCTGCCCGACGGCTGCGCCTTCCACCCGCGTTGCGCCTACAAGGGCTGGGTCCCGGACGGGCGGTGCGCCCTGGAGCGGCCCGCACTGCGCCTCCTCACCGGCAGCGAACGGCACCTCGCCGCTTGCCACCTCACCGACGGGGCCAGACGAGAGATCCGCGGCGGCACCGGCCCGGACGACCACACCGCTACCGTGCGGACCGCGCGGTGACGGCCGCGGACGAGAGGAAGCAAGCCGTGCGCACGACCCGGCCCGCCACCGGGCACAGCACCGACCGCCCCGCCGGCGGGACCCTCCTGGAAGTGCGCGGGCTGCGAAAGCACTTCCCGTTGTGGCAGGGCATCATCCTCCAGCGGCAGACCGGAGCCGTCCGCGCGGTCGACGGCATCGACTTCTCGGTGGCGCCCGGCGAGTCGCTCGGCCTGGTCGGCGAGTCCGGCTGCGGCAAGTCCACCACGGGCCGCCTCGTCACGCGCCTGCTGGAACCCACCGGCGGTTCCGTCCTGTTCGACGGCGAGGACATCACGCACCAGCCGCCCGCCCGGCTGCGGGAAGCCCGCCGCAACCTCCAGATGATCTTCCAGGACCCGTACTCCTCGCTGAACCCCCGGCACACCGTCGGCACCATCGTCGAGACGCCGATGCGGCTCAACGGCATCGACCCGCCCCAGGGCCGCAAGAAGCGCGCCCAGGAGCTCCTGGAGACGGTCGGTCTCAACCCCGAGCACTACCACCGCTACCCGAACGAGTTCTCCGGCGGGCAGCGCCAGCGCATCGGCATCGCCCGCGCCCTCGCCCTGCGGCCGAAGCTGATCGTCGCCGACGAACCCGTCTCCGCGCTGGACGTCTCCATCCAGGCCCAGGTCGTCAACCTGCTCCAGGACCTTCAGCGGGAGTTCGGCATCGCCTTCGTCTTCATCGCCCACGACCTCGCCGTCGTACGGCACTTCTCCGAACGCGTCGCCGTCATGTACCTCGGGAAGATCGTCGAGGTCGCCGGCCGGGAGTCCCTCTACACCCGCCCCCGGCACCCCTACACGCACGCCCTGCTGTCCGCCGTCCCCGACGCGGACCCGGACGCCACCGAGCGGCGCGAGCGCATCCGGCTGGCCGGGGACGTGCCCTCGCCCGTCGATCCGCCCTCCGGCTGCCGCTTCCGCACCCGCTGCTGGAAGGCCCAGGACAGGTGCGCCGCCGAGGAGCCGCCCCTGGCGCGCGCGCAGGGCAGCCCCGCCGGGCACCTCACCGCCTGCCACTTCCCCGAGGAGCCGACGGTGGCGGCGCGCGAGGAGGACATCGTGCTCGGTCCGGCGCTCGGGTGACCCGCCTATCCCCGGGCCGCGTCGCGCAGCGCGCGGGCCGCCTGTGCCGTCACCGGATCCCCGTGGCCGAAGCAGGCCACGCGCGGCCCGAGTTCGGCCAGCCGTCCGCAGGCGGCGCGGACCCCCTCGCGGTCGAGGTTGAACACCCCGGGGATCACCGAGCCGTCCACGGGGGACGCCGCGACCGTGTCCCCGGTGAACAGCACGCCGTACCGCGGCAGGTGGAGGGCGATGCTGCCGTGCGTGTGCCCGGGCACGTGCACCACGTGAGCGCCGCCGCCGATGTCCAGCACCTCGCCGCCGGTCAGCTCCGTGACCTCGGCGGGCCGGGCGAAGCCCTCCTCGGGCAGGAGTCGCGCCGCCTGCTCGTGCAGCGGGCGCTCCCAGTCCTCGAACACCGGCTCCGGGCCCGGGACGTCACCTCGCACGAACGGCGCGTCCAGCCGGTGCGCCAGCACCTCGGCACCGCTGAGCGCGGCGAACTCGCCCGCCCCGCCCACGTGGTCCTCGTGGAAGTGCGTGAGCACGATCCGCCGCACGGCCCGGGGATCCGAGCCCAGCGCGGTCAGCGCCCCGGCGATCAGGACCCCGGAGCCGGCCGGACCGGCGTCGACCAGCGTCCATGCGTCCCCGTCGCCCCAGAGGTAGGCCTGGCCGACGGGGAAGCGCAGCAGACGCAGACGCGGGAGCAGTTCGATGACGTCCATGACACGACCGTAGGGAAGGCCCCCGTCCACGGACGAGGGCCTTCTGCCGACGGCAGAGCCGTCAGCCCGCCGCGTAGTTGCGCAGGAACAGCGCCTCCGCCACCGACAGCCGCTCCAGTTCCCCGGGCGACACGCTCTCGTTCACCGCGTGGATCTGCGCCTCCGGCTCGCTCAGCCCGATGAGCAGGATCTCCGCCCTCGGGTAGAGCGCCGCGAGCGTGTTGCACAGCGGAATGGAGCCGCCCTGACCGGCGTACTGCATCTCCTGACCCGGGTACGCCACCGCCATCGCGTCCGCCATCGCCTGGTACGCCGGGCTGGTGGTGTCGGCGCGGAAGGCCTGGCCCTGGCCGATCTGCTCGGTGCTCACCCGCGCACCCCACGGGGTGTGCGCCTCCAGGTGCGCCTGGAGCAGCTTGGTCGCCTCCGCCGCGTCCACGCCCGGCGGCACGCGCAGGCTGACCAGCGCGCGGGCACTCGCCTGCACCGACGGGGTGGCACCGACCACGGGCGGGCAGTCGATGCCCAGCACCGTCACGGCGGGCCGCGCCCAGATGCGGTCGGCGACCGTCCCCGACCCGATCAGCTCCACGCCGTCCAGCACCTTGGCGTCCCGCCGGAACTGCTCCTCGTCGTACTGCAGCCCGTCCCAGGACGCGTCCGCGGTCAGCCCGTCGACGGCCGTCGAACCGTCCTCCGCGCGCAGCGAGTCCAGCGCGCGGATCAGCGCGGCGAGCGCGTCGGGCGCGGCCCCGCCGAACTGGCCCGAGTGCAGGTTGCCCGCGAGCGTGCCGACGCTCACCCGCACCAGCGTCATGCCCCGCAGGGTCGAGGTGACCGTCGGCAGACCGGCCCGGAAGTTACCCGCGTCACCGATGACGATCGTGTCGGCCTCCAGCAGGGCCGGGTGCTCCTCGGCGTACCGCTCCAGACCGCCCGTGCCCATCTCCTCCGAGCCCTCGACGATCACCTTCACGTGCACCGGTACGCCGCCGTTCGCCTTCAGCGCGCGCAGCGCCAGCAGGTGCATGAGCACACCGCCCTTGCAGTCGGCGGCTCCCCGCCCGTACCAGCGCCCGTCCCGCTCGGTCAGTTCGAACGGCGGGGTCGTCCAGCCGGCCTCGTCCAGCGGCGGCTGCACGTCGTAGTGGGCGTACAGCAGGACGGTCTTCGCTCCGGCCGGGCCGGGCAGGTAGCCGTAGACCGACTGCGTGCCGTCGGGGGTGTCGAGCAGCGCCACGTCCTGGAAGCCCTCGGCGGTGAGCGCGTCCGCGATCCAGCGCGCGGCGCCCTCGCTCTCGCTGCGCGGGAACTGGTCGAAGTCGGCAACCGACCGGAAGGCCACCAGCTCGGCGAGCTCCTCCTTCGCCCTGGGCATCAGCGCGGCGACGGTCCCGGCGACCGGATGCGACGACATGGGCACGCTCCTTGTGGGTGCGACGTTGTAGCGGTGAGTGCTGTAGATCCTCCCACAGCGGTCTGTGACCAGCTCGGCCGTAGGATGCGGGAGACAGCAGCAGCGGGCGGCTTGATCGGGAGCAGTAGACCATCGTGAGCAGCGAGAACTCTTCGGCGGACGACGTGCGGCAGGTGTGGGACGTCGTCGTGGTGGGCGCGGGACCCGCGGGCGCTTCGGCCGCGTACGCGGCGGCGGTCGCCGGCAGACGCGTGCTGGTGCTGGAGAAGGCCGAGCTGCCGCGGTACAAGACGTGCGGCGGTGGCATCATCGGCCCCTCGCGCGACTCCCTGCCCCCCGGCTTCGAGCTGCCCCTCAAGGACCGCGTGCACGCGGTGACCTTCTCGCACAACGGCCGCTTCACGCGCACCCGGCGGTCCCGGCAGATGCTGTTCGGGCTGATCAACCGGCCCGAGTTCGACCAGCGGCTCGTCGAGCACGCGCAGAAGGCCGGCGCCGAGCTGCGGACGGGCGTCACGGTCCAGCGGGTCGAGCAGCACGGCTCGGCGGTGCCCGACCGGCGCACGGTCGCGGTCGTGCTGCAGGGCGGCGAGGTCGTGCTGGCGCGGGCCGTGGTCGGGGCGGACGGCAGCGCCAGCCGCATAGGGGCCCACGTCGGGGTCAAGGTCGACCAGGTGGACCTCGGCCTGGAGGCGGAGATCCCGGTGCCGGAGACCGTGGCCGAGGACTGGAAGGGGCGGGTCCTCATCGACTGGGGGCCGATGCCCGGCAGTTACGGCTGGGTCTTCCCCAAGGGCGACACGCTGACGGTCGGGGTGATCTCGGCCCGCGGCGAAGGAGCCGCGACGAAGCGGTACTTGGAGGAGTTCATCGGACGGCTCGGGCTCGCCGGCTTCGAACCGAGCATCTCCTCCGGGCACCTCACCCGCTGCCGGGCCGACGACTCCCCGCTCTCGCGCGGGCGGGTGCTGGTGTGCGGGGACGCGGCGGGGCTGCTGGAGCCGTGGACCCGCGAGGGCATCTCCTTCGCGCTGCGTTCCGGCCGGCTGGCGGGGGAGTGGGCGGTGCGCATCGCCGAGGCGCACGACGCCGTGGACACACGCCGGCAGGCCCTGAACTACGCCTTCGCGGTCAAGGCCGGGCTCGGCGTCGAGATGAGCGTCGGCAAGCGGCTGCTGTCGGTGTTCGAGCGCCGTCCCGGGCTGTTCCACGCGGTCCTGACGGGTTTCCGCCCGGCCTGGAAGGCGTTCAAGGAGATCACCCAGGGGGCGACGTCCCTGGGCGAGATCGTCCGCACGCATCCGCTGGCCCAGCGGGCCCTGACCGCGATGGACCGCCGTCCGGCGGGGGCCGGCGAGGTCAGCGCGCCGGAGTGATCTCGAAGACCGGGTGGTCGGGCGCGACGCGGCGCAGTTCGGCCTCCGGGGAGTCGGGGCCGACGCCGTGGAAGAAGACCCCGACCTCCGCCTTCCAGCGCTTGAGGTAGGCGCGCAGGATCGGCGCCTTGTCGGCGTCGGGCACCTCGGTCGCGGTGAACGGGTCGACGGTCCTGCCCAGGCGCAGTTCGCCGCCGCCCGCGGCGCGCATGTTGTGCGTCCACTGCACGTGACCGCGGGGGGCGACGAGGTACCGCCGGCCGTCCAGGGTCAGCACGTTGACCGGAGTGGTGCGCCACTGGCCGCTCTTGCGTCCGCGGACGGCGAGGAGCCTGGAGCCCCAGACGCTGATGCCGCGGCGGGTCAGCCAGGCGACCAGGCGGTTGAAGACGTTGACGGTGAACCAGCCGGGCTTCTTCACGTGTGCGGACATGGGGTCCCCCAGGGTTGTAACGGAACGGTGCTCTCCCGGCTGCGCGTGAGCGCTGCTCACTTTCATGAGCGCTGCTCTCTTTCGAGAGCACTGCTCTCGGTAGCGCAGGGCGTCAGTCTGCCCGGGGTCGGCGCTCTCGCGCAAGAGCACTGCTCTCGTTTGTGTGCACTGCTCTGCTCCCATGGCACACTGCCCCGCATGAGCAGCACACACGGCGCCCGGGCCCGGGCCAGGATCGAAGTCACCGCGGCCATCAAGGACGAGGCCCGCAGACAGCTCGCGGCCGAGGGCGCCGCCCGCCTCTCCCTGCGGGCCGTGGCCCGGGAACTCGGCATGGTCTCCTCCGCGCTGTACCGCTACTTCCCCAGCCGTGACGACCTGCTGACCGCCCTCATCATCGACGCCTACGACTCCCTCGGCGAGAGGGCGGAGGCGGCTCACGCGGCGGCCGCCGGCGCCGGCCCCGCCGAGCGCTGGACCGCCGTGTGCGAGGCGGTGCGGGAGTGGGCCCTCGCCCACCCGCACGAGTACGCGCTCATCTACGGCACGCCCGTCCCCGGCTACACCGCCCCCCGGACCACCGTCCCCGCGGCCTCCCGGGTCGGCCTGCTGCTCGTCGGCATCGCCCGCGACGCCTACCGCGGTCTCGGCCTGGCCCGTCCCTCCCTCCCGGCCGGCCTGCGCCCGGAGGCCGAGCGCTTGGCCGCCGAACTGGCCCCGGACCTCCCGCCCGCGACGGTGACGGCCCTCGTCGCGGCGTGGGCCCAGCTGTACGGGCTGGTCGGGTTCGAGGTGTTCGGGCAGTTCAACCGTCTGGTGGAGGACCGGGCGGCGTTCTTCCGGCACGCGGCCGGGCAACTCGCCCAAGGGGTGGGGCTGGTGTATCCGCAGCGGGGGCCGGCCTAGCGGCGCAACCGGGACCCGGCCCGGCGACGCAACCGGGTCCCGGCCGGTCCCGTACTCCCCGGGGAGTACCCGTGATCACCACGCGCGGGGGACGCCGCCCGGCGTGGCGGCGTCTAGCGTGGCCGGTATGGACGAGCAGCGCGCGCGGGGCGGTCCGCCGCAGTGGTGGCGCCACGGGCCTGCCCGGTGGGACGGGTGGGCCGACGGGGAGCGCGCGCCCCGGTGGCCCTGGCGGTCCACCGCCCTCCTCACCGTCTTCGTGCTGGCCGGTTCGCACTTCGCGGCGCACGGGCAGGGAGACGAGCGGGCCGCCCTGGATCCCTTCGCGCGGGTGCTGCTGGTGGTGGCCGCGGGCCTGCTGCTGTGGCGCAAGCGGCATCCGGTGGCCGTGGTGTTCGGTACGGCCGGTGCCGTCATGGTCTACCTCGGGGCGGGGTATCCGTACGGGCCGGTGCTCCTCACCGTCGCGGTCGCGTGTTTCGGCGCCATCGTCGCCGGGCACCGCCGGGCGGCCTGGGCGGCGATGGGGACGCTGTGGGCCGGACACGTACTGGTGGCGCACTGGCTGTACCGCTGGCTGCCGCCGCCGGGGGACCCGGCCGCCTCCTGGAGCGCGGAGGCCGTCGTCGCCACATGGGTGGTGGCGATCACGGCGGTGGCGGAGCTGTTCCGGGTGCGGCGGGAGCAGTGGGCCCGCGAACGAGCCGAGCGTGCCGAGGCCGCCCGGCGGCGGGCCGACGAGGAGCGGCTGCGGATCGCCCGGGAACTGCACGACGTACTGGCGCACAGCATCTCCGTCATCAACGTGCAGGCGGGCGTCGGTCTCGCGCTCCTCGACAGTGACCCGGAGCAGGCCCGCTCGGCGCTCACCACGATCAAGGCCAAGAGCAAGGAGGCGCTCGGCGAGGTGCGGCAGGTGCTCGACACGCTGCGCGCGCCCGGTGCCGCGCCACGGGCTCCGGCACCGGGCCTCGACCGGCTGCCCGAGCTGGTGGAGCAGGCGGCGAGCGCGGGGCTGACCGTCGAGGTCGAGGGCGAGCCGCCGCACCTCGCGCCCGGCACCGACCTCGCCGCGTTCCGCATCCTCCAGGAGGCCCTGACCAACGTCGTACGGCACTCGGGCGCGCGGCACGCGCGCGTGTGCCTCGCGCACGACGCGGACGTGCTGCGCCTGCGCGTGGACGACGACGGGCCCGCCACCGGCGCCGAGGCGGGCGGCAGCGGCAACGGCCTGGCCGGCATGCGGGAACGGGCCGCCGCGCTGGGCGGCGCCATCGAGGCCGGGCCCCGCCCGGACGGCGGCTTCCGGGTGCTCGCCGTACTGCCGCTCAGGGCTTCCGCCGGCCGCTGAGCCCCACCCGGAACGACGTCAGGAGGACGACGGTGATCCGCGTACTGCTCGCCGACGACCAGTCACTGGTCAGGGCCGGGTTCCGGGCGCTGCTCGACGCGCAGCCGGACATCGAGGTCGCCGCGGAGGCGGCCGACGGGGAGGAGGCGGTGCGCCGGATCCGCGCACTGCGGCCGGACGTCGTGCTGATGGACATCCGCATGCCCGCGCTCGACGGCCTGGCCGCGACCCGGCGGGTCACCGGGGACCCGGACCTGCGGGAGGTGAAGGTCGTCATGCTGACCACCTTCGAGCTCGACGAGTACGTCTTCGAGGCGATCCGCTCCGGCGCCTCGGGCTTCCTGGTCAAGGACACCGAGCCGGACGAACTCCTGCGTGCGGTCCGGGCGGTGGTCGCCGGGGACGCGCTGATCTCGCCGGGGGTGACGCGCCGGCTGATCGCGGAGTTCGCGGCCCGTTCCAAGGAACCCGCGGCGGCCGACGCCTTGGCCCGGCTCACCGAGCGGGAGCGCGAGGTGATGGCGCTGGTCGGGATCGGCCTGTCCAACGAGGAGATCGCCCGCCGCCTGGTGGTCAGCCCGCTCACCGCGAAGACCCACGTCAGCCGCACGATGGTGAAGCTCGGCGCCCGCGACCGGGCCCAACTGGTGGTGCTGGCCTACGAGTCCGGGCTCGTACGGCCGGGCTGGCTGGGCTGATCCACCGCCCGGAAGCGCAGCAGCACGCTCGCGACCCGAGCGGCGAAGAGCACGGGCGCGAGCACCGTTCCGGCGCGCATCAGCAGCGTCTCCGCCGTGTCCGGGAGGTCGAACAGGAGCGCCGGCCCGGCCACGGCCCCGAAGACGACCGCCGCGGCGAAGGCGGCGCTGCACAGCGCGTATCCGATCTCGACGGTGATCGCATCGCGTTCGGCCTGCGTGCGCCGTCCCCCGTGAGTGGTCATGCGGTGAGTCAAACAGGTGTGTGCCCGGCGGGCAAGGCAGGCCCGCCGGGCACACGGGGGGAGGCGGTCCCCCTGGTCGCGCTAGTCGCGCACGGCGACGCGCTCCGCCTCCTTCGGGGTGGACACGGCGACCACGACGGACGGCCGCTTCCGGCGGGTCCGCAGGCCGGTGAGGGTGATCAGCAGGCCGGCGAGGGCGATGAGGGTGACGACCACCAGGCCGGGCCGGTAGCTGTCGAGGACGGCCTGCGGGGAGGCGCCTTCGGCCTCGGGGGAGTTGGCGGTCACCACCGCCGTCACCGCGGCCAGGAAGATCGCGCCGCCCACCTGCACCGAGGTGTTGAGCAGCCCGGAGACCATGCCCTGCTCGTGGTCGTCGACGCCGTTGGTGGCCTGGATGTTGAGCGAGGGGAAGACCAGGGCGCAGGCCGCGCCGATCAGCAGCATGCTCGGCAGGATGACCGCGGCGTACACCGGGTCGAGGTCGACGCGCAGGAACAGCGCGTAGCCGAGGACCATGAGGGCGAAGCCGACGGCGATCAGCCGCTGGGTGCCGAACCGGTCCACGATCGCGCCGACCTTCGTCGAGGACGCGGCCACCAGCGCGCCCGCGGGCAGGAAGGCGAGCGCGGTGTGCAGCGCCGACCAGCCGAGCAGGGACTGCATGTAGAGGGTGGCGAGGAACTGGAAGCCGACGTAGGAGCCGAAGAAGGTCATGGCGCCGAGCTGGGCGCGGACCTGGCTGCCGGAGCGCAGCACGCCGAGCCGGATCAGCGGGCCCGGCGAGCGCCGCTCGACCACGACGAACACGGTCAGCAGGACGGCCACGGCGAGGAAGGACAGCAGCGTGCGGGCCGACGCCCAGCCGGTCTCCGGTGCCTGGACGACGGTGAAGACCAGCAGCAGCATCGACGCGGTGCCGAGGACGGCGCCGGGGATGTCGTAGCCGTTGTGGTTCTTCTCGCGTTCGCTGCGCGGCAGCAGCTTCAGGCCGGCGACGAGCGCGATCAGGGCGATGGGGGCGGGCAGCAGCATGGTGAGGCGCCAACTGGCCTCCGTGAGCAGGCCGGACAGGACCAGGCCCATGGAGAAGCCGGTGGCCGCGCAGGTGGTGTAGATGGCCAGCGCCCGGTTGCGCAGCGGGCCCTCGGGGAACGTCGTGGTGATGATGGACAGGCCGGCGGGGGCCGTGAAGGCCGCGCTCAGGCCCTTGACGAAGCGGCTGGCGATGAGCAGCGGGCCGGAGTCGACGAGACCGCCGAGCAGCGAGGCCAGCGCGAAGACGCCCAGCGCCACCAGGAACACCTGGCGCCGGCCCAGCAGGTCGGCGGTGCGTCCGCCGAGGAGCAGCAGACCGCCGTAGCCGAGGATGTAGCCGCTGACGATCCACTGCAGTGCGGAGGTCGACAGGCCCAGGTCGGCGCCGATGGACGGCAGCGCCACGCCGACCATCGACACGTCGAGGGCGTCCAGGAACATCGCGGCGCACAGCACCAGGAGGGTGCCCCAGAGCCGGGGAGTCCAACGTCCGCCGGACGTCGGTGTGGTGAGCGGAGAGGTCATGCCCGAGAGACTACATGCGCATGCATGGGATGCAAGCGCATTTAATTCAGGCGCAACAAAAGCCGACGGCCGGCCCCGGGCGGGACGGGCCGCCCGGGCCCCGCCGGTCAGATCGCAGATGTCTCCCGCCACAGGTCGGCGAGCGCCCGGTCGCCCGTGACCGACGGCAGGGGGGCCCGGTTCCACAGGGCCAGGTACAACCGGCCGGCGGGGCCGGACACTTCGCACTCGGCCTCGCCGGACGCGCCCCGCTCGGTCACGGGCGGCTCCGGGGACAGCCGCACGGTCCACACCGCGCCGGTGTCGTCCGTGCGCACGCGCAGCACGCGGGGCCCGGGGGTGCGCACCCGGCTCCGGGCGCGGGCGTGGAAGCCGCGCAGCAGTTCGTCGATGCCGTCGGTCGCGAACCGCGGGGCGAGGGGGGTCGGTTCGCCGCCGCGCGCCGACTCCGCGTCGACGCGGTGCACGGCCGTCTCGTGGGCCTGCCGCCGGGTCCAGAAGGTCAGCGGGGACGGCGCGGGCAGGAAGGTCCAGCATTCCAGGCCGGGCGGGGCCTCGGCCAGGGCGTCCACGAGACGGCGATGGCTGTCGCGGTACCAGGCCAGCAGCTCCGCCCCGTCGAGGCCGGCCGGTTCGCTCAGGGGGCGGCGTTCGGTGTGCCGCTCGGTGACGTACGAAGCGGCCCAGCGGTGCACCGCCCCCGTGTGCCGCAGGAGGTCACGCACCTGCCACTGCGGGCAGGCCGGCACCTTGGCGTCCGTCCCGGCCCGCTCGGCGGCCGCGGCCAGCAGCGTGCCCTCACTGCGGAGCACTCGTAGGAACTCGGCGGTCTCCATGGCGCCGAGTCTGCCCTACGGGGTGCGCGTCACGCGCCGGGTTTTACGGCAGCGGGGTACCGCCCGTGGCGTTGACGATCTCGGCGGTGATGTACGACGCCTCCTGCGAGGCCAGGAAGACGTACGCCGGAGCCATCTCGGCCGGCTGCGCGGGCCGCCCGATGGGCGCCTGCTTGCCGAACTCCTGCGTGTCCGGCATCGTCGCCGGGATCAGCGGCGTCCACACGGGGCCCGGCGCCACGGCGTTGACGCGGACGCCCCGGTCGATCACCATCTGGGCGAGGCCCTGGGTGAACGTGACGATGGCGCCCTTGGTCATCGCGTAGTCCAGCAGGTGCGGACTGGGCTTGTAGGCCTGCACGGACGTGGAGTTGATGATGCTGCCGCCCTCCGGGATGTGCGGCAGGGCCATCTTGCACAGCCAGAACATGCCGTACAGGTTCGTGCGCAGCACGCGGTCGAACTGCTCGGTGGAGATCGCCTCGATGCCGTCGGGCTGCGACATCTGGTACGCCGCGTTGTTCACCAGCACGTCGATCCGGCCGAACTCGTCGACGGCACGCTCGATGAGCGCCCGGCAGTTGTCCTCCTCGCGGATGTCGCAGGAGACGGGCACGGCACGCCGGCCGGCGTCCTCGATCAGCCGGGTGGTCTCCGCCGCGTCGTCCTTCTCGTCGTCGAGGTGGGTGAAGAGCACGTCGGCGCCCTCACGGGCGAACGCCAGGGCGACCGCGCGGCCGATGCCGGAGTCCCCGCCGGTGATCACGGCCTTGCGGCCCTCGAGCCGGCCGCTGCCGCGGTACGACTCCTCGCCGTGGTCCGGGGGCGGGTCCATGGGCCCCGTCCAGCCCGGGTGCGGCTGGTCCTGGGAGGGAAACTCCGGGTTCGGGTGCTGCTCGCCGGGGTGCTGCTGTTCGGTCACGGGTCTTCCTCCTGGTGATGTGCGTACGGCCCGGTGATCACGTCGGGCCCGGCCACGGGTACCCAGGATCGCGAGGGTGCCGATCTCCTGCCCGGGACGGATTGCGCGCCGGGGCGCCGTTCACCCGGACGGCGGCACCCGGGTCATCCGCCGGCCCGGCGGGCGGCCGCCCCCACCAGCGCCCCGACCACCGCCGCCACCGCGGCCAGCAGCGCCACGCTGGTCAGCGCGGCCGGCAGCGTGAACCACTCCGCCATGAAGCCGATCGCGGGCGGGCCGAGCAGCATGCCGCCGTACCCCAGGGTGGAGGCCGTGGCGACGCCACTCGGCCCGGCCAGGGCGCCCGCGCGTTCCACCGCCACGGGGAAGAGGTTCGCCAGGCCCAGGCCCGTGACCGCGTAGCCGAGCAGGGCCGCCCACAGGGAGGGTGCGAGGGAGCCCAGGAGCATGCCGGCCGCCGCGGTGGCACCGCCGGCGACGACCGTCCGGGTCCGCCCCAGGCGTTCCAGCAGGGTGGTGCCGGTCAGCCGGCCCACCGTCATCGCGAGCGCGAAGCAGGCGTAGCCGGCGGCCGCGGCGCCCGCGGAGGCGTCGAGGTCCTGTTCCAGGTGCAGGGCGCCCCAGTCGGCCAGCGCCCCCTCGCCGTACGCGGTGCAGCCGGCGATCAGGCCGAAGACGAGCACCAGGGCCCTGGTGCGGCGGTCCAGGCGGCGCGGGGCGGCCCCCCGCGGCCGGTCCGGATCCCGCTCCGGGTGCGCCGGCGGCTCGTGCCGCAGCAGCGTGGGGCCCACGGCGGCCGTCACGACCAGTCCGACGGCCGTGAGCAGCAGCAGGTGCCGGGTGGGGGAGAGGGACCCGGCGACCAGTCCGCCGAGACCCGCGCCGGTCATCCCGCCCAGGCTGAACGCGGCGTGGAAGCTCGGCATGACCGGCCGGCGCAGGGCGGCCACCAGTTCGACGGCGGCGCTGTTGAAGGCCACGTTGATCCCGCCGTAGGCGGCGCCGAAGAGCAGCAGGACCAGGCCGAGCGCGAGCGCCGAGTGGGTGAGCGGCGGCAGCGCGACACTGAGCGAGAGCAGGACCGCGCAGACGACGGTGACCCGGTGGTTGCCGTAGCGGCGGCACAGCCGCCCGGTGAGGGTCATGGTGACGACGGCTCCCGCCGAGACGCCCAGCAGGGCGAGCCCGAGGGCGCCGGCGGAGGCGTTCGTCTGCTCCTTGATCGCGGGGATCCGGACGACCCAGCCGGCGAAGACGAAGCCGTCCAGGGCGAAGAAGACGGTGAGGGCGGCGCGGAGCCGGGTGAGGGAGTCGCGGTCACCCGGCACGGCACTGTGCGTTCGGGCTTTGTTTATTTGCGGCACAAACTCAGGCTAGGTGGGTGCGGGGCCGGGGACAAGGTGCGAGGCTGGGACGGTACGCATCCGCCGAGGGACCTTCAGGAGGGCACGATGGGACGTGACGTGCCGGCCCTGGTGTTCACGCGGGAGGACCGCCGCCGGTACCGGGAGAAGATGCACACCGACCTCGAGGTGCTGGCGCGGATGCTGCGCGAGTCCGGTTTCGAGAGCGAGCGCCCCCGGGTCGGGCTGGAGATCGAGCTCAACCTCGTCGACGACGACGCTCTCCCGGCGATGCGCAACACCGACGTGCTGCAGGCGATCGCCGACCCGGCCTGGTCCAGCGAGCTCGGCCGCTTCAACCTGGAGATCAACATCCCGCCCCGGGAGCTGACCACCGGCGGGCCCGGCGACTGGGAGCGGGCGATCCGCGACGCCCTCAACCACGCCGAGGACCGCGCCTCGGCCGTCGGCGCCCACCTGATCATGGTGGGCATCCTGCCGACGCTGGGCGAGTCGGACGTGAGCGGGGCGGCGCTCTCCGGGGACCCCCGCTACCGGCTGCTCAACGAGCAGATCTTCGCGGCGCGGGGCGAGGACCTGCGGATCAGGGTCGACGGCGTGGAGCGCCTGGCGACGTACGCCGACACCATCACCCCCGAGGCGGCCTGCACCAGCACCCAGTTCCACCTCCAGGTCGCGCCCAGGGAGTTCGCGCAGTACTGGAACGCCGCCCAGGCCGTCGCGGGCGTGCAGATCGCCCTCGCGGCCAACTCGCCCTTCCTGTTCGGCAAGGAGCTGTGGCGCGAGACCCGCATCCCCCTGTTCGAGCAGGCCACCGACACCCGGCCCGAGGAGATCAAGGCGCAGGGCGTCCGGCCCCGGGTGTGGTTCGGAGAGCGCTGGATCACCAGCGTCTTCGACCTCTTCGAGGAGAACGTCCGCTACTTCCCGGCCCTGCTGCCGCTGTGCGAGGACGAGGACCCGCAGCGCGAGCTCGACGACGGCCGCGTCCCCGAGCTGGGTGAACTCACCCTCCACAACGGCACGATCTACCGCTGGAACCGCCCCGTCTACGCGGTCACCGACAGCGGCCCGCACCTGCGCATCGAGAACCGGGTCCTGCCCGCCGGGCCCACGGTCGCCGACATCATCGCCAACGGCGCCTTCTACTACGGCCTGACCCGCGCCCTGGTCGACGAGGACCGGCCGGTGTGGACGCGGATGTCCTTCTCGGTCGCCGAGGAGAACCTGCACACCGCCGCCCGGGACGGCATCGACGCCCGCCTCTACTGGCCCGGGGCGGGCGAAGTGCCCGTCACCGAACTGGTGTTGCGCCGCCTGCTGCCCCTGGCCCACCGGGGCCTGGAGCTGGCCGGGCTGGACGCCGCGTGGCGCGAACCGCTGCTGGGCATCATCGAGCAGCGCTGCGTCACCGCCCGCAACGGCGCGCTGTGGCAGGCGGAGACGGTGCACCACCTGGAGAAGACGGGCCTGTCCGACCGGCGTGCGGCGCTGCGGCAGATGACCAGGACGTACATGGACTACATGCACATGAACGCGCCCGCGCACACCTGGCCGGTGGACTGATGGGGTCAGGCGGGGCTGGGGGCGGACTGCTCCCGCCAGTGCGCGGCCGCCGTCAGCGGCACGGGCGCGGGCACCGCCGCCGACGTCGTCAGCTCCACGCGCCGGCCCTCGGCCGCGGAGCGCAGCAGGGCGGTCATCGTCTCCAGGACATGCAGGGCGACCTCGCCGTTCGCGCGCCGCCCGCCGGGGGCGAGGAAGTCCAGCAGGCCGACACCGCGGGCCCCGTCCTCGTAACCCGCCGACACGGGAAGGGCGCGCCACTGCGTGTCGCCGAGCGCGTGGAGCCGCACCTCGCCGTCGAAGCGGTTCGGATCGGGGACCGCGAGGCTGCCCCGCTCGCCGTGCACCTCGATCGGGGCCGCCGTGGTCGCCACCCCGTCGAAGCTCGTCGTCAGGGTCGTCAGCGTTCCGCTCACGTGCTCCAGGACGCCCGAGACGTGGCTGTCCACCTCGACCGGTATCCGCTCGCCCGCACGCGGCCCGGATCCGATGACCCGCTCGGCGCGCAGCCGGCCGGCCGCCCCGGTCACCGCACGGACCGGGCCCAGCAGGTGGACCAGGGACGAGAGGTAGTACGGGCCCATGTCCATCAGCGGGCCGCCGCCGGCCGTGTAGTAGAAGTCGGGGTGGGGGTGCCAGCGCTCGTGACCCGGCGTCACCATCACGGCCGAGGCGAACTGGGGACGGCCGACGCTGCCCGCCTCCACGGCCGCCCGGGCCGTCTGAACTCCCGTGCCCAGCACCGTGTCCGGCGCGCACCCGGCCCGGACGCCCGCCCGCGCGGCGGCCGCCATGACGGCCCGGGCCCCCGCCAGATCCGCGGCCAGCGGCTTCTCCCCGTAGACGTGCTTGCCGCGGGCGATCGCCCCGAGGGCGATCTCGGCGTGGGCCGCCGGCGTGGTGAGGTTCAGGACCGTGTCCACGTCCGGGCTGCTCAGCAACTCCTCGACGGTCAGCGCCCGCACACCCGGCAGCGCGGCCGCGGCCGCCGCCGAGCGGGCGGCGTCGAGGTCGGCGACCGCGGTGACGCGTACGGCGGGATGCCCGGCGAGCGTGTCCAGATAGGCGCCGGAGATGACCCCGAGCCCTACGACGCCGACGCGGTGCGCGTCGCCCACAGCATGCCCCTCTCGATGATGGTGCGGACCTGGGGGTGCTCCAGCACGTCCAGGCTGTGCCCGGGGGTCGTCACCACGATCCGCCCGGCGCCCCAGTGCCGCGTCCACACCGCCGGTGAGGTCACCGGCCGGTGCCAGGGCTGCCACGGCCGGACCGGATGGGTGGTGGTGGCCAGGACGTCGACGAGGTCGTCGTGGAGCACCCAGTACTGCTCGGTGTGCAGCTCGAAGTCCTCGATGCCCGCGGTGACCGGGTGGGCGCGACCGGCCTCGGTGAGGGTGATGGTGTGCGGCAGGAAGTTGTCCGCCGCCTCGCCCCGCCGCTCGCACGGCTCCTTGCCGGGATGGGTGACGAACTGGCCGCCCACCAGGTGGAGATAGTCGGACGAGGCGCGGAACGAGTCGGCGATGCCGCCGTGCCAGCCGGTGAGACCGGTGCCGGCGACGACCGCCGCACCCAGTCCCGCCACCTGCTCGGACGTGATCTGCGACATGGTCACGCACTGCACGACGAGGTCGGTGGCGGCCATCTCGGCGGTGTCGGCGTAGACGTCGGTCGATTCCTCGACCCGGACGGCGTATCCGTTGTCCCGGAGGAAGGGCAGGAACAGCTCCGTCGCCTTGACCGGCTCGTGGCCTTCCCACCCGCCCCGGACAACCAGGGCTCTCTTCTGCGTCATCGTGATCTCACTATGCGCGGGGCGCCCGCCCTCCGAAAAGGGGGCAGAGCCTCACGAAAGTTTCGCGGCGGCGGCCCGGGCGGAGACCGCCCAGCAGGCCGCCGTGAAGCGGACCTCCTCGCCCCGCACGAAGGGATCGAACGCGGGGCGGACCGTGTCGACGACGCGCGCCCGGGTCCGCTCGTCCGCCTCCGGCAGGATCATGCCGAGAGGGCCGAGCCGGGTGAAGTAGCGGACGAGTTCCCTCTCGGGCAGGGTGCAGACCGCGTCGACCGGCCGCAGGTCGATCCCGGACCATCCGCTCTCCGCCAGGATCCGGTGGACCCGTCCCGGGTCGGCGAAGGCGAACTGCCCCGGCTGGCCGGGCCGGCGCGGCGGAAGGTCCGGCACGAGGGGCGCGGCGGCGCGCTCGGCCGTGGTCATGAACGGGTTCTCCTCGGGACCGCGCCACACCACGAGCCGCAGGGCACCGCCGTCCCCGACGGCGCCGCGGAGGTTCGTGAACGCCCGGACGGGATCGCTGAAGAACATGACGCCGAAACGCGAGACGACGGCGTCGAAACCGGCCGGCTCGAAGGCGTACTCCTGGGCGTCGCCCCGGACGAACGACGCCGGTACGCCCTCCCGGTCCGCGAGCTCCCGGGCGGCGCCGACCATCGGCCCCGAGAGGTCGATGCCGACGCAGTGACCGACCCGTCGTGCCACGGCCCGGGTGACGCCGCCCGTGCCGCAGCCGACGTCGAGCACGCTGCCCGCGTGTTCCGCCGCCACCGCCTCGACGAGCAGCTCCTCGAAGGGCCGGAACATCCCGTCCAGCACCTCCTGGAGGTCCACCCAGGCGTGTCCGGCGGGTCCGTTCCAGCGGGCCGCCGGGTCGTCCTCGTTCATCCGCGGAGCGTTCATGGTCGTCTCTCCTCCTGCTTGCCTTCGTCGGGCGGGGATGACAGCGTTCTACTTCAAGTCGACTTGAGGTCAAGGCAATGACGGAGCTGGACATCGCCGAGGTGGCGCAGCGCGCCGGGCTGCCCGCCTCGACCCTGCGGTTCTACGAGGAGAAGGGGCTGATCGCCTCCACCGGCCGGCGCGGCCTGCGCCGCCAGTACGACCCCGGCGTGCTGGAGCGGCTGGCGCTCATCGCGCTGGGCCGCACGGCCGGCTTCTCGCTCGACGAGATCGCCCGCATGTTCGCGCCGGACGGCCGGCCGAGCATCGACCGGCGGATGCTCGCGGACAAGGCGGACGAGCTGGACCGCAGGATCCGCGAACTGGGCACATTGCGCGACTCCCTGCGGCACGCCGCCGCGTGCCCGGCGCCCAGCCACCTGGAATGCCCGACCTTCCGCCGCCTCCTGGCCGGGGCGACGGCACCCCGGCGCCCCGCGCCCGGGCGCTGACGGACCGCACCCGCGGCCGCCCGGCGAAAACGTTCCACGTTATACTTGCGCCGCCCAGCGAAGACCACCGTCGTGCCTGGTCGCACGGCCGCACCAGCGAGGGGGTGGACGCCATTCCGGCACGCCCCGCCCGCATCCAGGACGTCGCGGCCGCCGCCGGCGTCTCGGTGTCCACGGTGTCGAACGTGCTCAACAGGCCCGAGCGCGTCAACGCGCGCACCGCCGAGCGCGTCCGCGTCGCCGTCGCCGAACTCGACTACGTCCCGCACCCCGGAGCCGCCGGACTGCGCACCGGACGGGCCAGCGCGATCGGGCTGGTGCTGCCCGACGTCACCAACTCCTTCTACGCGCGCATCGCCCGGGGCGCGGCGGACGCGGCCTACGACCACGGCTACTCCCTCGTGCTGTGCCACAGCGGCGACGACCCCGACCGCGAGCAGGGCTACTTCGGCATGCTGGTCGGGCAACGGGCCGTCGGCGTGGTGGTCGTACCGCTCGGCGCCGACCCGGGCCGGCTGGCCCGGCTGCGCGAACGGGGCATCCCGCTGGTCCTCGCCGACCGGGCCATGCCCGACCAGGAGGGCTGCTCGGCCTCCGTCGACGACATCGCGGGCGGCCGCATCGCCGTACAGCACCTCCTCGACCGCGGGGCGCGCGACATCCTCGTCGTCAACGGCGAACGCGGCATACGCCAGTGCGCCGACCGCTACCAGGGCGCCCGGCAGGCCGTGCGCAGCCGGCGTGAGGCGCGGCTGGACCAGGCCGTCGCCGAGCGCATGACCGTCGCGTACGGCACGGACATCGCCCGCGGCCTGAAGGAGCTGCCCGACGGCGTGTTCTGCACCAACGACTTCCTCGCCGCCGGTGTGTGCCGCGGGCTGACGGAACGGGGCGTGCGCATCCCCGAGGACGTCCAGGTCGTCGGTTACGGCGACCTCGACATCGCCGGCTTCGGCGCGACGACCCTGACGACGGTCCGCCAGCCCGTGGAGGACCTCGGCCGGGCGGCCGTGGAGATGCTGCTCGACGAGGTCGAGGCCCACGCCGACCACGTCCACGAGACCCGCGTCTTCACCCCCGGCCTCGTCCTGCGAGACTCCACCCGCCCGCCGAGCGAGGGTCCCTGGTGATCTGGTCTTGAGTTCACGTCTCGCCACGTGAGTCGTGGTTCGTTTCAGATCTTGGCTCGGGCGGTGACAGCGGCTGGCAGCTGCGGTCTGCTGGAGGAATGGGGGACAGCAGGCTGCAACCGCTGGTGTTATCCGAAGCCGAGCACCGGGCCGTGGACTTCCGCGACTTCCTCGACGAGATCGACCGCCAGAGCGATCCCGGCCTGGCGGTTCACGTGATCTGCGACAACCTCTGCGCCCACAAGGCGCCGGTGGTCCACACGTGGCTGCTCGCGCATCCCCGGATCCATCTGCACGTCACTCCGACCTACTCGTCCTGGATCAACCAGGTCGAGCGGTGGTTCGCCGCACTGCAGCGGCGCTGCCTCGAGCGCGGCGTGTTCTGCTCACTCGACGAGCTCAAAACCGCTCTCGAAGACTGGATCAAGGCCTGGAACCAGCAGGCCAAGCCCTTCACATGGACCAAGACCGCAGACCAGATCATCGACCGCATCTGCCGCTACTGCGACAGGATCTCCGGACCGGGACACTAGGCCGGGATCCGCAGCGTCACGGGCCCGAACAGCCCCGACGCCAGCTGGGACGTGAAGGCCCACCGCGTCGGTGTCGCCTCCCGGAGATAGGGCGCCAGCGTCCCCCGCACGGTCACCTCCAGCCGTACCGTCCGCCCGGCCGCACCACGCAGCGGGAAACGGTACGGCGCGCAGAACGCCTCCCCGGCGAACTCCCCGTCCATCGCCACCTCCACGCTGCCCCGCACCCGCCCGAGGTCCAGCACCGGGTCGGGCCCCGGCGGCACCCGGAGCTCCCGGGTGTACGTCACGCCCCCGCTCCAGGAGCCCAGCCCCAGCTCCCGCCAGTCGCCCAGCGGCAGCGGGGCGGGAACGGTCCCCACCCGCACCGGCCCGCGCCAGGCCGAGCCGCCGCGCAGGAACTCCGTGGGCTCCGTGACGACCTCGACGCGGGTGGGCGCCGCCAGGGGTTCACGAAGTGTCAGCCGGCCGTCCGTCAGGGCGCTCTCCTCGCCGTCCCCGACCCGCACGCGCGCGGGCAGTGCGCACGGCAGGTGGAGCGACACCGTTCCCGGGGGGACGGTGAACCGGAAACGCTGGGGCGAGGTGCGGACGTCGTCGGTGGTCCGCGACGGCCACACGCCGCCGCCCGGCAGCGGGCGGCCCGTGAGCCACCCGGTGCCCGGCAGCGGGTGCGGCCGTACGGCGGCGTGGCAGTGCCGGAGCTCCCCGCGCCGTCGTTCGTCCTCGACGGTCCGGCCCCGCCAGGTCCCCGTCGCGGCCTCCCAGCCGGCGCCGCTGACCAGGGCCGCCGCCTCGGCGCCCGAGCCCGCCACCAGGTCGACGAACACCGCGTCCCCGGGGCCGGCGACGACCTCCAGCGTGTGCTCGCCCGCCCGCAGCACCGGCGCGTGGCGGAAGAACATCGCAACGGCGCCCCAGTCCGCCTCGTAGTACTCCGCCTTCTCCTGCCGGGCCACCACGTCCCCGTCGATCAGCACGGTGACCGCCGACGCGGCTCCCACGACCAGCACCGCCGGGGCGCCGCCGACCGGGGCCCGGAACCGCGCGCGGTAGGTCACCGGGCCGTCGGGCGGCACGGCGTCGGGCGGGCGCATGAACCGCGGCCGGGGCCCGAGTCCGCCCGGCCCGGACAGGCAGAAGAAACTGCCGAGCGGTGTGCCGCCGGTGGCGGAGATCGCGGTGGGGCGGTCCTGCGCGCCGGACAGTTCGTACTCCAGGACGTTCCGCCCGCGGACCACCGTCACCGGGGCGGAGGCGACGTACCCGCCGCTCACCGGGGTCAGCGGCTCGCCGTTCCACCACACCCGCTTGACCGCCTCCGCGCCGACGTGCAGCTCGGCCGGTCCCCGCCGGTCGGTCTCCACGATCGCCCTCACCCGGGCGGCCGACCCGTCCCCGGGCACGGGCACCTGGACGAACTCCTCGTTCACCAGCCCCTTGGTACCCAGCAGCCCGCCCTGGTCCGGCGCGCCGCGGCTCGACGAGTACACCGCGACCTCCCAGCCCGGTCCCGGCGGCACGAGCGGCAGTTCACCGGCCAGGATCCGCTCCACGCGCGCGGCGTCCAGCGGCTCGGGCACCTCGCCGGCCGGGACCGGGGGCAGGATCCGCACCCGGTTGCCGTAGGTGGCCCGGGTCCGCTCCCACTGCGCGCCCTCGGTCCACTCCATGGTCCAGATCTGCGGCTCGTCCACGGGCGAACCCGGGGGCAGGGCGAGGTCGCCCCAGGTGTTGTCCAGGGTGGGGACGAGCCGGCCGTGCCAGCCGGCCGAGAGGTCGTCGACCCGGCCGGGCGACCGCCGTTCGTCCGACGGAGGCCTCCCGGCCGGCGGGGCGGCCGCCGGCCGCGCGGACGGCCCGCCCGGCACGGGCGGCTCCCGGTCCTCGCGCCACACGACCAGCACCGCGGGCGCTCCCTCCAGCGGCACCTCGATGGCCGAGGCGGCGCCGTCGCCGCAGACCGTCACGCGCGCGGTGCGGCGGGAGCCGCTCGCCGGGTCCCACACCTCGGCCTCGGCGACCCGGGCCCGCACGGTCACGGTCGAGGCGCGGGCGAGGGCCGGAGCGGTACCGGGCCGCAGCGGGTGCGGGCCGATCTCCGGGAAGGCCGCCGTCACCAGGGCCACCCCCTCACCGCCGCGCCGCCGGACGAGCAGGGGCACCTCCCCCGTCGCGTACCCGGCCGCGTCGGCCACCGCCGCCGCCCCGGCCTCCGGGCCGGGCACCCGCTCCAGTCGCGGGTGGGCGGCCAGCGCGGCCACCACGGAGTCGTCCCCCGACCGGCCCGCCGCCGTCACGGGCGGACGCCCCACGACCACGACCCGGCCGCCGGCGTCGAGCAGTTCGGCCAGCCGGCGCGCCGTCCCCTCCTCCAGGACGCTCGCCGACGGCAGCAGCACCGCCCGGTAGGCCAGGTCCCTGATCCGCAGGGCGCCGTCCGAGACCTCGGCGCGCCGCACCGAGCCGTCGTCGACCACGTCGAAGGAGATCCCGTGCCGGTCCAGGGAACCCACGTGCGGGGCGAGCCAGTTGTTCGTGCCGCACAGGTCCAGGTAGTGCCGCTGCGTCTCGTCGGCGGCGGCGTAGCCGGTGCCCAGCCGGCCGTCGCCGAAGTGCCGCACCGGCGCGTCCAGCGGGAGGAGCGCCTGCATGGTGGCGGTCGGGTACAGCACGGCCACGTCGGCCGCGTAGCCGCCCCACGACATGATCGAGCAGATCCGCGCCACGGCCCGGGAGAAGGCCGGGTACTGCCTCCAGTACGGCTGGCGCCAGTCGGTGGACGGCGGCGCCCACTCGAACCAGCCGCCCGCGGTGCCGAAGTAACTGGCGTGCGGGTTGTACAGATTGGCGCCGCTGCGCAGGAACGGCAGCAGCCAGGCGTAGGTGTCCTCCAGCGTGCCGCCCCAGCCGGAGGAGTGGAACGCCTCGATCCACACCCGCTCGTGGCCGTACAGGTGCGCCATGGAGGAGTGGACCTTGGCGTCGCCGTGGTGGTCGCTGCCCGCCGCGCCGTACCAGCGGTGGGTGCGGAAGTAGTCGGTGTAGATCTGCGTCGACTGGGCCGGGTGGCCCGCGCGGGCCGGGTGGGCCTGGTCGCTGCCCAGCAGCATGGCCCGCTCCCGGTGCCACGCGGCGAGCGGCCTGAACAGTGCCTCCTCGGTGAGCTCCGCACGGACCGCGTAGTAGTCGGCGCGGATCTTGCCCCGCGGCACCCCGGCGTCCGCGCCGAACAGCGCCGGCAGGTGGTCGAGCAGGTCGTAGCCCCGCCGGGCGCGGAACTCCTCGGCGAAGCGGTGGCTCCAGGCGTTCGTGCCGGGCAGCTCGTCCTGGAAGCTGCCCGCGACGACCGTGCCCAGGTACGCGGGCACGCGGCGGTCGTACTCGTGGTGGACCGCGTCCATCAGGAGGCCGACGGCGTACGGGTCCAGATAGTCGAACGCGGTCGGGACGGCCGTGACGAGCCGCACCCCGCTCCCCTCGGCGGCCCCGACCGCCCCGCCCGCGCCGAGGCCGAGACGCCGGCCCGTCGCGTCGTAGGCGGCCAGGGGCACCTCCCCCTCGCGCGGACCGACCGAGCCCCCGCGGACGCGCACCGCGCGGCAGCGCAACGCGAGCCCGGCCGCCCGGGGATGACGCCGCGTCACCTGCCCTTGCACGTTGGCGCCCGAGAAGCCGATCTGGTCGTAGAACCACAGACGCGTGCCCAGTCCGGCGGCGATCTCGCAGGCGTCGGTGAAACGGGCCCACCATTCCTCGCCGAACCAGGCGGGGTCGTCGGCCCGGGCACCGAAGGCCGGGCCCGCCGGGGCCAGGTTGATGACCACGAGGTTGTGCACACCGCCCCGCGCGAACGCCCGCAGCTGCCAGGCGAGTCGCTCACGGGTGACCTTCGCGCCGGACCACCACCACAGCGGCGTGGGACCGAACGCGCGGGGCGGGTCGTCGAACAGCTGCCGGAGCGCGGGGGAGAGCACGGACGCGGTCCTTCCCCTAAAACGTTTTCAGGCCGCCTTCACCGTAGGCGAGCAGGGGGAGCCGCACCAGAGCCGGGAACGCCGGGACCGAAGCCGGCGTCAGGTCACGCATGCGTGCGCGACACCTTGTTGCAACGTTTTCGGCGCCCTATATTCGCTGCGACCGGGCCCACGGAACCGCGATGTCACCAGACGACGGAGTCGCATCATGGCCGGTACCCGCCCCATCCCGAAACCGCTCTGGAAGGCCGCCGCGCTGTCCGGCATGGCCTCCTACCTCGATGCCGGGCTGATCGTGAGCATCTCCGTCAACCTGGCCATCTACCGGGACAGTTACGACATGGGGGTGTGGATGGCCGGGGCGATCAGCGCGATCGTCACCGGCTGCATCGCCGTCGGATCCCTCGTCGGCGGACGGCTCGCCGACCTCTTCGGCCGCCGCCGCGTCTACAACTGGGACATCTTCTGCTTCGCGCTCGGCGCGATCGTCATCACGCTGGCCCCGGACGACATCACCCTGCTCATCGGCGTCCTCGTGGCGGGGCTCGCGGCGGGCGCCGACCTGCCGACCTCCCTGGCCGTGGTGTCGGACGCCGCACCCTCCTGGGCCCGGGGCAGACTCGTGGCGTTCACGCAGGTCATGTGGATGCTCGGCATCGCCGTCGCCATCTTCCTCGGGTTCGTGCTGTCCACCACCGGCATGACCGGGGCCCGGCTCATCACCGGGCAGCTGGCCGTCGCCGCGCTCGTCACCTGGGCCCTGCGCTCCCGGCTGGAACTGCAGGGCGGGCACGAGCCGGCCGGCGCCGAACCGCGGGACGCCCCGGAGGGCGTCCCGCTGCAGAACGTGTGGACCCGCGCCGCCCTGCTGCCGATGACCGCGACCTTCGTCTTCTACGTCACCTGGGGCCTGGGCGCCAACACCTTCGGCCAGTTCGGCACCTATCTCCTCGTCACCGTCAGCGACGCCTCGCAGAGCCTCGCCACCGGCATCAACCTCGCCTTCATCCCCATCGGGGTGCTGCTGACCTTCGCCTTCGTCCGGGTCGCCGACACGCCCTGGCGCGACCGTCTCTTCCACGTGGCCGCGGTGGTGCAGGTCCTCGCCTTCGTCATCGCGTCCCTCACCGCGGGCGCCCTGGCCGGCATGCTCGTCTTCTTCGTGCTCTACCAGCTCTCCAACCCCTTCGCCGGCGAGGCCAACTACAAGGTGTGGTCGCAGCTCACGCTGCCCGCCGACACCCGCGCCACCACCCAGGGCCTCACCTACGCCCTGTCCCGGGGCGTGTTCGCGGTCGCCGCGTTCTTCACCCCCGCCCTCGCCGACCACAGCCCGGCCGTCCTGCTCTGGACCATCACCGCCTGCATGACGGCCGCGGCGTTCGCGGGCGTGTTCATCATCCGCGTCCTGGTCCCGCGCGCCCCCGGCGCGGTGCCCGGCAGAGCGGACCTGCGCGTCCCCAGTCCCTAGAGCCGCAGCAGACCGACCGACAAGGAGCACCGACCATGGCAACGACCGCGGACCGCACGGCCCTACGCGCCGCCGCCCTGCGCGACCTGCTCCCGCCGGTCGCCCGGCGCCGCACCCGCATCGGACTGGTCGCCGGGGGACTGGGCACGTACTGGCCGCAGTTTCCCGGCCTCCTGCCGCAGCTGAAGGAGTCCGCCGCCCACGTCGCCGGGCGGCTGCGGGCCATGGACGCGGAGGTGACCGACGCCGGCTTCGTCTCCGACGCGCAGGAAGGAGCACGCGCCGCCGAGCAGTTGCGCCGCGCGGACTGCGACCTGATCGTGCTGTTCCTGACGACGTACCTCACCTCCTCGATGGTGCTGCCGATCGCCCAGCGTTCGCACACCCCCGTCCTCGTCATCGACCTCCAGCCCACCGAGCGGATGGACCACGCCACCTTCGACACCGGGGCCTGGCTGGCCTACTGCGGGCAGTGCCCCGTCCCCGAGGTCGGCAACGTCTTCCGGCGCGCCGGCATCCCCTTCCGGTCGGTGTCCGGCTGGCTGCGGCAGGAGTCCGCCTGGCGGCGCATCGAGCGGTGGATCCGGGCGGCGGGGGTCCGCGCCGCGCTCCGGCACGCCCGGCACGGCCTCATGGGGCACGTGTACCCCGGCATGCTCGACGTGCAGACCGACCCGACCCTGCTGTCCGCGACGTTCGGCTCGCACGTGGAGGTGCTGGAGTTCGACGACCTGCGTCACCGCGTGGAACGGGTGAGCGAGACCGAGACGCGCGAACGCATGGCGCTCGCCCGGCAGGTCTTCACCCTCGACGACAGCGTGGACGAGGAGGACTTCGCCTGGGGCGCGACCGTCTCGGTCGCCCTGGACCGGCTCGTCGCGGACTTCGGACTCGACAGCCTCGCCTACTACCACCGCGGCCTCGACGGCGAACTGCACGAGCGGCTCGGCGCCGGCATGATCCTCGGCGCCTCCCTGCTCACCGCCCGGGGCGTGCCCGCCGCCGGCGAGTACGAACTGCGCACCTCCGTCGCCCAGCTGGCCTCCCAGAGCGTCGGCGCCGGAGGGTCCTTCACGGAGATCCAGGCCCTGAACTTCGAGGACGGCGTGGTGGAGATGGGCCACGACGGCCCCGCCCACCTCGCTGTCGCCTCCCGCGACCCGCTGCTGCGCGGTCTCGGCGTCTACCACGGCAAACGCGGCTGGGGCGTGAGCGTCGAGTTCGACGTCCGGCCCGGGCCCGTCACCCTGCTCGGACTGGGCCAGGACGCGGACGGCGGCCTGTCCTTCGTCACCTGCGAGGGCACCGTCGTCCCCGGGCCGCTGCTGGAGATCGGCAACACCACCAGCCGGGTCGACTTCGGCCGTGACCCCGGCGAATGGGTCGACGCCTGGAGCGCCACCGGCGTGGGCCACCACTGGTCCCTCGCGGTCGGCCACCACGCCGCGGACTTCGGGGCGGCGGCGAGCCTGCTGGACATCGGGCACCGGCACGTCTGACGGGACGGCGGGGCGGGATGGGTGACGCCCCCGTCCGGATATGGGTGCGGGCACCGATGGTCACACCACCGGCGCCCGAGTGAGGCTGGCAGAGTCGTCCGAACCGACCGCGCCCGAGCCCACGGCCGGAGCCGCGGCGCAGGACCCGCCCGCCCGGCAACCCCCCGAGGACGAGCCCTCATCCGTCCCCGCACGATGAAACGCCTGATCCTCGCGGGCACGCCCTCCGGCCCGCGCATACGGGACCTGGTGCACCCGCTGCGCGACGCCTTCGCGGCCTTGTTCTTCTTCGCGTTCGGCCTGTCCATCGACCCCGGTGACATCCTGTCCGTCGCCGGCCCGGTCGCCGCCGCGGCCGCGCTGACCGTCCTCATGAACGTCGTCGCGGGACTCCTCGTCGCCCGCGTCTACCGCTACGGCACCGAACCCGCCGCCGAGATCGCCACCACCCTCGTCGCCCGCGGGGAGTTCGCGCTGATCCTGGCCGCCATGGCCGCCACCGCCAAACTCGACGCCCGCCTCGCCCCGTTCATCGCCGGGTACGTCCTCGTCCTCGCGGTCCTCGGACCCATCGCCGCCGGACGCGCCCACCTGCTCGCCCGCGCACTCCGGGCCGGACAGGGCCTGCTGCCCGGCCGCACGGCACCGGCGCGCGACCGGCGCGCCCCGGACCCGGCGGACGACACCCCGGCCGGCGGCACGCCCCCCGTGCCCGAGCCCGCCGAGGCCGAACGCTAGCCACGGCCCCGCGTCGAGTGGACGCCTGGACGTACGTCGAAGCTCCGCCGCCGGCGGCCCCGGGGAGAACCGCTCGTCGTGGTACGTGGACGAGGAACCGTGTCTCCGGGCAGCTGCGCGACCTCTCCCGGGCGGCCCGGAGCCCCGTCAGCCGGGGCATGACGAGGTATGCCCCGGACGGCGGGTTCGAGCGACGGCGGTGCCGGGCCGAGCCGACGGCCTCGACGCCGTCGGCCGCCTCGGCGACCACGGTGAGGTCGCGTCCGGCGTCGTGAGCCGGCCGGACCCCGACCCGCACCTGGGCGCGGTCGTCGGCCGGCGGGTCGCGGGTGCGGGAGGGACCGGATCGGTCATGGCCTTCGTTCCGGTCGGTCGCGCCCACGGGGGCGGGGACGGGCCGGGCGGCCCCGGTGCGGGCGGGCGCGCCGGGGCGAGGACACGGCGTACCGCATCGCGGACGCCCGTCCCCACCCATCGTGTCCTCGCCCCGGTCGCCGCCATCCGTCACGCGACCCATGTCCGCACCGAACACCCGCCCCGCCGCCCCGCGTTCGTGGGGTGCGGACACCGGGAAGGATGAGGGCAGGGCCTGATGGCGGACGCCTCTGGAGGGGGGAGACGCTGAAGCCCCGGCGGGACAGCGGCGGCAGGCTGTCTCCCGCCGCACCGTCACAGGGCCCGGCCCCCCAGGACGCGTCACGGCCTCGGCCGTGCCCTGTCACCCCTCAGCGCTGCCGGGTTCCGGAAGGAGACGCCATGCCCCCGTCCGAAGACCAACGTCTGGTCGATCTCGCGGCGCGCCTGGAGCGTGAGGACCCCCGGTTCGCCCGTGCCCTGCGGTCCGGCCGTCCGGTCCGGCCCCGGGAGTACCGGCGCACCGGCGCCTGGTGGGGCCTCGCCCTGGGCGCCGCGGTCCTCGGGTCGGGCATCGTCCTGTCCCAGGGCCTGCTCATCGCGTGCGGGCTCGTCCTCGTCGGCCTGGCGGCGCAGCTGGCCGACCCGGACCCGGCCCGCCCGGACCACCGCGGATCCGGATAGCGGGCCGGGGCGGAGGCTGCGGATCCGGATAGCGGGCCGGGGCGGAGGCTACAGTCCGGCCCACTTCCGCAGCAGCGCCTCGCGCTCCTCACGCGCCGGGGGTCCCCTCCGCCGCGTGCTCCCGGCCCCACGCCAGGAGATCGGCGATGTCCGCGCTCCCCTCGGCCAGCCGCCGCAGGAGGGCCGTGGACAGGTCGTACTCGGAGGGCAGGTAGATGCCTCCGGTGACGGCCGTGTGCGTGTCGGCCACGACCGTCTCCCCGGCCGTCGCCACCTCCACGGTGAAGGCCGCAGGCAGCTCGCCGTCGCCCGTGACCGCGACGAGCGCGGCGTCGAACGTCATGGACACCAGCCTCCGCACGGCCGAGCGCACCGGCACGTCGCGCGTCTCGATGCGGACCACCTCCTTCCAGGCCCAGAACCGGCCCCCGTCGGCGCCGAGCACCGCGACGCCGTCCTCGGTCAGCCGTACGCCGGGGGCCGCCCCCACGGGCTCGGCCCCCACACCGAGTCCTCGCCGATCCAGAACAGGCCGACCATGGCCATGAGCGCCTCCCGCTTCGGTCCGGGGCCTGCGGATCCGCCCCCGTGTCGTGGTGGGAGACGGTGCGCGGGGGCGGGAGGTTGCGGATCTCGCGCAGCGGCCCGGCGGGGGCCGGGATGCCGCCGTCAGAGTGGGGTCGTAACCCGTGTGAACGCCCTGAATGGTGGGACCGGCCGGCATGACTGACGGTGGTGCACGTCGACACCGGGTCGAGTGAGCTGGCGCGGCGTCAGCTGCCCGGTCGGCGACGGAAGGACTCACCGATGCGCTCTGCCCGCATGCTGCTCGCGACGGCCACGGCCACGGCCGCTCTCGCGATCGCCGCACCCACCGCCTGCGCCGAGGCGATGGGTGACCGGGACCACGACACCACTTCGTACAGCAAGGAGCACCACAAGGACGGTAAGCACCACGAGCCGCGCGGCGGCATGCACACGGGCGGCGGAGCGCTGACCGGGCTGACCGCGGACGACGACGGGAGCCACGACAAGGACGGCTACGGCGACCACCGTGACGACGAGGGCAAGCACGAGGAGCACGGCAAGGACGGCCGGCACGACGAGGACTCCTGGAACGGCAAGCACGACCGGCACGACGAGCACGGCAAGCACGACAAGCCGCGCGGCGGGATGCACACCGGCGGCGGAGCCCTGGCCGCGGTGAACGCGGACGACTGGGACAACCCCGACGCCGAGGACCCCTGGGGCGACAAGCAGGAAGAGGACGCCTACGGCGAGAAGCAGGACGAGAACGGCAAGCAGGAGGAGGGCAAGCAGGAGGAGAACGGCAAGCACGAGGAGGGCAAGCACGAGGAAGGCAAGCAGGAAGAGGGCAAGCACGAGGAGAACGGCAAGCACGAGGAGCACGGCAAGGACGACGGGCACGACAAGGGCGCCTGGCAGGGCAAGCACGACAAGCCGCACGGTGGCATGCACACCGGTGGCGGCGGGCTGGCCGGCGCCCCGGGCGTGACCGCCGGCGGCCTCGCCGTGCTGGCGGTGGCCGGCACCGGCCTGTACGCGCTGCGCCGCCAGCGGGCGTCGCAGGGTGCCGCATGACGGATGCCTGACGCCACAAGCCGCCGCGGCCGTCGCGCACGCCTCTCGGGCGTCGCGGCGGCCCGGCTCGTCCTCCCGCGGGTCGCGCCCGCCGCCGTGCCCGACCCGCCGCCGTGCCCGAATGAGGTGGTCCCCTGATGGCAGCCCGTCCCCCCTCCCCGGCCGAGCCGGCCCCCGCACCGACCAGGCGGCGCCTGCGCACCGCCGTGACGGTGACCTGGATCGCGGCCGCGCTCCTGCTGACCGCGTACCTCGTCACAGGCCGCGGCGGGACCCCCGACGCCGGCGGCCCGCCGCACGCCCCGCCGGCCGTCGCCGCCACCGCCTCCGCCGCACCCGACGGGCCGTCCTCCCCGGCGGCGCCGTCCGCCGCGCCCGGATCCGCCGGCCCGCGCCTGCCGCGGTCCGCGCCGGTGCGCCTGCTCATCCCGAAGATCGCCGTCGACGCGCCCTTCACGGACCTCGCCATCGGCCGGACGGGACAGCTCGACCCGCCGCCGCCCGACGACACCAACCTCGTCGGCTGGTACGCCAAGGGCCACTCGCCCGGCGAGGCCGGCACCGCGATCATCGCCGGGCACGTGGACACGACGACCTCACCGGCGGTGTTCGCCCGGCTCGGCGAGCTGAAGAAGGGCGACACGTTCCACGTGACGCGGGCCGACGGCAGCAAGGCGACCTTCGTCGTCGACCACAAGGAGTCGTTCCGCAAGGACGCCTTCCCCAGCGAGCGCGTCTACGGCGACACCCCCCAGGCCCAGGTCCGCCTGATCACGTGCGCCGGGTCCTACGACCGCCGGGCCCGGGACTACACCGAGAACCTCGTCGTCTTCGCCCACCTCGTCTGACTTCCGGCCCTCCGGCCTGACTTGGTGTTTTACAGTGACTGCCACCAGTTCAGGCCACTGTGCGACCTGTGAGGTATCCGCGAACCATGACGACCGAAACGTTTGAGTTCCAGGTAGAGGCCCGTCAGCTGCTACAGCTGATGATCCACTCGGTCTACTCGAACAAGGATGTCTTCCTGCGCGAACTCGTCTCCAACGCCTCCGACGCGCTCGACAAGCTGCGTCTGGAGAAGCTGAGGGACGATTCGCTCGACGCCGACGTGTCGGATCTGCACATCGAGATCGACGTCGACAAGGAGGCCCGCACCCTCACGGTGCGGGACAACGGCATCGGCATGTCGTACGACGAGGTCGGGCAGCTGATCGGGACCATCGCCAAGTCGGGCACGGCGACCCTCCTGCGGGAGCTGCGCGAGGCCCAGGACACGGCCGGGGCCGAGGGGCTGATCGGCCAGTTCGGCGTCGGCTTCTACTCCGGCTTCATGGTGGCGGACGAGGTCACGCTGGTCACCCGCCGGGCCGGCGAGGACCAGGGCACCCGCTGGACTTCGCGCGGCGAGGCCACCTACACCCTGGAGCGCGTCGACGACGCCCCGCAGGGCACCTCCGTCACCCTCCACCTCAAGCCCGCCGACCCCGAGAACCAGCTCCACGACTACACCTCCGAGTGGAAGATCCGGGAGATCGTCAAGCGGTACTCGGACTTCATCACCTGGCCCATCCGGATGGTCCCGGAGGCCGGCGACGGCGAGGACGCGCCCGAGCCGCAGACACTGAACTCCATGAAGGCCCTGTGGGCCCGCTCGCGCGACGAGGTGTCCGACGACGAGTACCACGAGCTGTACAAGCACATCAGCCACGACTGGCGCGAGCCGCTGGAGACCGTCCGGCTCCAGGCGGAGGGCACCTTCGAGTACCAGGCGCTGCTGTTCATCCCCTCGCACGCGCCGCACGACCTGTTCACGCGGGACTTCAAGCGCGGCGTCCAGCTCTACGTGAAGCGCGTCTTCATCATGGACGACTGCGAGGCGCTGCTGCCGCCCTACCTGCGCTTCGTCAAGGGCGTCGTCGACGCGCAGGACCTCTCCCTGAACGTCTCGCGCGAGATCCTCCAGCAGGACCGGCACATCCGGATGATGCAGCGCCGGCTCACGAAGAAGGTGCTGTCCACGGTCAAGGAGATCATGACCAAGGACGCCGACCGCTACGCCACCCTCTGGCGCGAGTTCGGCACGGTCCTCAAGGAGGGCCTGGTCACCGACTCCGAGAACCGCGACGCGCTGCTCGCCGTCGCGTCGTTCGCGACCACGCACGGGGACGAGCCGACCACGCTCGCCCAGTACGTGGAGCGGATGAAGGACGGCCAGGACGACATCTACTACCTCACCGGCGAGTCCCGGCAGAGCATCGAGAACTCCCCGCACATGGAGGCGTTCCGCGCCAAGGGCATCGAGGTCCTGCTGCTCACCGACGCCGTCGACGAGGTGTGGGTCGACGCCGTCGGCGAGTACGAGGGCAAGAAGCTGCGCTCGGTGGCCAAGGGCGAGATCGACCTGGACGCCGAGGAGGCGGAGAAGGCCGGCGAGGAACGGGAGAAGCAGGCCGAGGAGTACGCCGGTCTGCTCGGCTGGATGCGCGAGCAGCTGGACGAGGACATCAAGGAGGTGCGCCTGTCGACGCGGCTCACCGTCTCCCCGGCCTGTGTCGTCTCCGACGCGCACGACCTGACCCCGGCCCTGGAGAACATGTACCGGGCCATGGGACAGGAGGTGCCGCGCACCAAGCGGATCCTGGAGCTCAACCCGGGCCACCCGCTGGTGAAGGGGCTGAACCAGGCCTACCGGGACCGCACGGACCGCACGGAGCTGGCCGAGTCGGCGGAACTGCTGCACACCCTCGCGGTGCTCGCCGAGGGCGGCCAGCCGAAGGACCCGGCGAAGTTCGTGAAGCTGGTGGCGGACCGGCTGGAGCGCACGCTCTAGGCAGTTTCGTTTGGATCAGTCGGTCGTTGTTCCGGTTGTGCCGTTGACTGACGCGCAGTGGGCGCGGATCGAGCCGTTACTCCCGGACCGG